>NZ_CP149927.1:0-142500 GCF_037949285.1 Thioclava sp. GXIMD4216 | reverse complement strand
ATCAAGCGCGAGAAGGGCGTTTGGTGGATGCCTTGGCAGTAAGAGGCGATGAAGGACGTGATACTCTGCGATAAGCCATGGGGAGCTGAGAATAAGCTTTGATCCATGGATCTCCGAATGGGGAAACCCACCTGAATGTTTGTTGTAATTACCTTGGTAATTTACAACGGGCATAACCAGGGACTTATTACCTGAATACATAGGGTTTTAAGAGCGAACCCGGGGAACTGAAACATCTAAGTACCCGGAGGAAAGGAAATCAATATGATACTCCGCTAGTAGTGGCGAGCGAACGCGGACCAGCCGAGCCTTGAGAGTGAGTAGAATGGTCTGGAATGTCCAGCAATATGGGTGATAGCCCCGTATACGAAGCTCAACGGGACGTATTAAGTAGGGCGGGACACGTGAAATCCTGTCTGAAGATCGGAGGACCACCTTCGAAGGCTAAGTACTCCTTACTGACCGATAGCGAACCAGTACCGTGAGGGAAAGGTGAAAAGCACCCCGACGAGGGGAGTGAAACAGTTTCTGAAACCGGACGCCTACAAGCAGTCGGAGGAGCCTCGAGCTCTGACGGCGTACCTTTTGTATAATGGGTCAACGACTTGGTCTTACGAGCAAGCTTAAGCCGATAGGTGTAGGCGCAGCGAAAGCGAGTCTTAAAAGGGCGACGAGTTCGTGGGATCAGACCCGAAACCGAGTGATCTAGCCATGTGCAGGATGAAGGTTGGGTAACACCAACTGGAGGTCCGAACCGACACCCGTTGAAAAGGGTCCGGATGACGTGTGGCTAGGGGTGAAAGGCCAATCAAACTCGGAGATAGCTGGTTCTCCGCGAAAGCTATTTAGGTAGCGCGTCGATTGTATTCTCCCGGGGGTAGAGCACTGCATGGATGATGGGGGCCCACAGCCTTACTGAGTCTAAGCAAACTCCGAATACCGGGAAGAACTGATCGGCAGACACACGGCGGGTGCTAACGTCCGTCGTGGAGAGGGAAACAACCCTGACCAACAGCTAAGGCCCCCAATTCGTGGCTAAGTGGGAAAGCATGTGGGACTTCCAAAACAACCAGGAGGTTGGCTTAGAAGCAGCCATCCTTTAAAGATAGCGTAACAGCTCACTGGTCTAGTCAAGAGGTCCTGCGGCGAAGATGTAACGGGGCTCAAGCCACGAGCCGAAGCTTTGGATGCACTGTGAAGTGCGTGGTAGCGGAGCGTTCTGTGATATAGAACGCTGCCTCCTTAGTATCCTCGGATACATTGGAGGCAATGTTCTGACTGTGAAGCCGGGCTGTAAGGCATCCGGTGGAGTGATCAGAAGTGAGAATGTTGACATGAGTAGCGACAAACAGGGTGAGAGACCCTGTCGCCGAAAGTCCAAGGGTTCCTGCTTAAAGCTAATCTGAGCAGGGTAAGCCGGCCCCTAAGGCGAGGCCGAAAGGCGTAGTCGATGGGAACCAGGTTAATATTCCTGGGCCGTGAGATGGTGACGGATCTGAACCGTTGTTCACACTTATCGGATTGTGTGGGCAGCCTACAGGTCCCTGGAAATAGCCTCTCTATAAGACCGTACCCGAAACCGACACAGGTGGACTGGTAGAGAATACCAAGGCGCTTGAGAGAACCACGTTTAAGGAACTCGGCAAAATGCCTCCGTAAGTTCGCGAGAAGGAGGCCCCATCGCTAGGCAACTGGTGGTGGGGGGCACAAACTAGGGGGTGGCGACTGTTTACTTAAAACACAGGGCTGTGCGAAGCCGTAAGGCGACGTATACAGTCTGACGCCTGCCCGGTGCCGGAAGGTTAAAAGGAGGGGTGCAAGCTCTGAATTGAAGCCCCGGTAAACGGCGGCCGTAACTATAACGGTCCTAAGGTAGCGAAATTCCTTGTCGGGTAAGTTCCGACCTGCACGAATGGCGTAACGATCTCCCCGCTGTCTCAAACGTGGACTCAGCGAAATTGAACTGTGTGTCAAGATGCACACTACCCGCGGTTAGACGGAAAGACCCCATGAACCTTTACTACAGCTTCACACTGGCATCAGGATTGTGATGTGCAGGATAGGTGGTAGCCTTTGAAACCAGAACGCCAGTTCCGGTGGAGGCATCCTTGAGATACCACCCTTCGCACTCTTGATGTCTAACCGCGGTCCGTTATCCGGATCCGGGACCCTGTGTGGCGGGTAGTTTGACTGGGGCGGTCGCCTCCCAAAGAGTAACGGAGGCGCGCGAAGGTGGGCTCAGACCGGTCGGAAATCGGTCGTTGAGTGCAATGGCAAAAGCCTGCCTGACTGCGAGACTGACAAGTCGAGCAGAGACGAAAGTCGGCCATAGTGATCCGGTGGTCCCAAGTGGGAGGGCCATCGCTCAACGGATAAAAGGTACTCTGGGGATAACAGGCTGATGGTGCCCAAGAGTCCATATCGACGGCACCGTTTGGCACCTCGATGTCGGCTCATCTCATCCTGGGGCTGGAGCAGGTCCCAAGGGTACGGCTGTTCGCCGTTTAAAGAGGTACGTGAGCTGGGTTTAGAACGTCGTGAGACAGTTCGGTCCCTATCTGCCGTGGGTGTAGGATACTTGAGAAGAGTTGCCCCTAGTACGAGAGGACCGGGGTGAACGGACCACTGGTGGACCAGTTATCGTGCCAACGGTAGTGCTGGGTAGCTATGTCCGGACAGGATAACCGCTGAAAGCATCTAAGCGGGAAGCCCCCTTCAAAACTAGGTATCCCTTGAGGGCCGTGGAAGACCACCACGTCGATAGGCTGGAGATGTAAGTGCAGCAATGCATTCAGTTGACCAGTACTAATTGCCCGATTGGCTTGATTTGATCCAGTAGTAGACAGACACTCCTACAGATCAAAATCATGCATACAACTTGACTTGCACGCTCTTTATTCGGTTTGGTGGTCATAGCGCTGGCTATACACCCGGTCCCATTCCGAACCCGGCCGTTAAGGGCCAACACGCCAATGGTACTGCGTCTCAAGACGTGGGAGAGTAGGTCACCGCCAAACCTAATAAAGAGCGTCATTCATCTCTATAACGATAACACCCCCCCAAATCAGACACAAAATAACGCGGGATGGAGCAGCCCGGTAGCTCGTCAGGCTCATAACCTGAAGGTCGTAGGTTCAAATCCTACTCCCGCAACCAGCTTTAGCGAACGAGAGTTCGATACATAGCCCGCCTCTTCGGCGGGCTTTGCTTTTTAAGCATCTCCAACAGCTTGCCCGATACGTCCAGCTCATGCTGCTGCTGATCTTCGTGCCAAGTGACAACAACGCGGTCGATCAAGCCATGCAGTTCATCCGCCGCAGGCCCCGAATCCTACCTGCCAGAATTTCGGCGAAGAGATGTTCAAACCGTCCAGCCCCACGCTGACTGGCATAGGAGATCGGATGCAGGCCTCTCACGTCCGAGACAATTTTGTCTGGCAATGCGCTGATCTTCGCGAGAATACCGTCGAGATGCAGTCGCCCGAAGACGACGTAGCGAACAGAGCCGCGGGCCGTTCGCGGAATAAGCGGTTGCACCACACCCTCGCGATAGAGGACTTCGACCTGCCAATTTGTGGCTCCGAGATATTCGGGCACATCGCGAAGCGGGATCGCGGTCTGGAACGCTTTGATCAAGGGGACCGTGGTCGAAGCTTCGAACACCATGTTTGCGCCTTCGACCTCTGTCGCGCCAGCAGGGATCTCGCCAAGCTTTCTAAGGAGGCGGGACAGGCGCGGGCGTTCGATCCCGACCTCGGCCGATAGACTGTAAAGCGTGTGATACCGACGTTCATTGATTTCGATCCCGAGAACCTTACTGCCGGGTTCAACCGCTGAGTGCTTGACGATATGATCGCGTAGGAGGTCGCGGATTGGACCAGGATCAATAGAATTGCTGCGGCGATCCAGCCAGTCGAAAAGAGCACCGTAATGCGCCAGTGGGCCCGCCTGGACGGCGCTAGCGGGCGAGGCTTGACGAATGGTGTCCAGCGCCTCCACCACAGCATCCGAGCCTTCACTATAGATGGAAAAGCCGATATCGGTCGCCTCTTCTGTTTCTGCAGGAGACAGTTTGCTCAGCTTGACCTTGTGGCCATGCTGCAAAACCGCGCCAATCATCTCTGACGCGGCCAGGATTTGCTCGAGCGTCTGGTCCGCGAGCCAGGGTGTCTCTTCGCTGCGGGTATTCTCCACGCGTTGCCGCAGCCAGTCGAGGTAAGCCGGCTGCTCTGCGGCGGCATATGCAGGTTCGGCGAGAAATGTGTCATTCATGGCGACACGAAGGCAGCTTGCGGCGGCATTGCCCGTGGCACTCAGCCACAACCCATGCCGATCGCAGCGCTGAACGTGACGAAAGCCCCAGAGCAGGCGGAACCTCCAATCCGTCGGCCCGCCATCGCCGGCAAGGCAGGCGGGGCAATAGCGTTTGGCCTGCGGCAGCAGGAAGGATTTCGAGGTCGCTTCGCCACGGAATTCACCGCTACGCTGGAACACGCGGATGGCATTGCGCCGGATTTCCTCAACGGGGTGACCGATGGCCTCCGCGAACCCCATCACAGCTTCCTCGCGCCCAGAGACGAAATGTTCGTGGTGGATCCGGTTGTCACGCAAGATCCGCTCCATACCGCGACCGGTATGGAACATGGACAGACGGTCAGCATAGGAGGTCAGTGTTTCCTGCGGATCGAAGGGAAAAGTCGGCCAAAGCATAGTCACTGCCCCCACCCGATGGCCTCAAGCTCGCGCCGAACGTCCTGCCAGTTTCCCGAATGAAACGGCGTCATACCGATGCATTTGGCGCTTTTGCGGTACACCGCCTCTGCCCGGGACAGGGACAGCTCCGTACGCTTACGGGTCACAGCATCTTTCAGGATCAGTTTGCCGAGCGCGACACTTCGTCCGATCTGGCCATGCCTGGCGAACATGATGCGCTCGGCCATGGCGCTGCCTTCCGGCACGACCAGACCGAGCGTCTTGGCCGAGTGGGTAAAGTTATTCATGAAGTTCGACGCTGCCTTGCTGCCGGGCTGGATGTCGCCAAGAGAGAACTCCTGAAAACGACGCGCGGTCTCTCCCGAAACTTCGGAGAGGATGTCATCGCGCAAGCTGGGAACCCCCGCAATCACCAGAGCGACACCTCCTGCCGACTGCATGATATGCTTCAGAGACTGGATTGCACCTGCGACATCGCGTCCCGCTCCCCGCCGAAAGATGTGGTGACATTCGTCGATGATAATCAGCCGGATACCGAATTTGGTCAACCGGTGCATGACCATCTCCCACGCATCGGCAGAGCGGAGTTTGGCATCGACACGGTGATACCCCGTCCTTGCCAGAATCAGCTCGGCAAGCTTCTTGATCGTCGCCTCGGGGGGAACGGTGATGTAGAGGGTGTTCCCCCCCTGTCCTTCGATTGCCTCGGTCAGAACAGGGTCCACCCGCAGCATCCGTTTCAGGAGCGCCGTCTTTCCGTCCCCGGAGCGGCCCAACACCATGAGGCCGCTGCTTTCGCCGGTCAACGGATCGACTCGCGGCTGCGCGGTCATTGCGCCATCATCGTCGGTTTCGAAGAGATCAAAAATGTAATCCTCCAGATCCTCCTCCCAGCCGAAGCGCCAGTAGCGCGCATCCAGCCATGTGGTCTGCTCAGTGATCGTGGTCGGGATTGCGGGTGCGTTCTGTGTGGTCATTGTAGTCACTCCATAGTGTGGTTATCGGTTGTGTGCTCGTCGTAATCGACGGCTGTGGTGTCTTGGATCTGATCCGAGGTTTCGCTGAGCACCGTGCCATCGAGGTCACCCATCAGGTCACGATACTCGCCCGCTTTATGGCGACGCTCCGCAGTATCCGCGTGGCGCATGAACCTTTGGGATTCGTATGCGAGATCGTCTGCGGTTTTAGGCAAGGAGATCAGGCCAGTCAGGCGCTTCAGGCGATAGGATTCCCGATTGGCTGCATTGATCCAGTCCCGACGGGCGCGCTGTTCCGCGTCGATGGCATCCTGATCCGCGTCATCGGCCGCCGCCCGTTCAGCTAGCTCGGCCAACATCTCCAGCTCGCTCTTGCCGATCCAGCGCTCATCACAGGCCGGCACGGTCGTCCAGGGGCCAATGCCAGAACGTACGGAGATGGTGCCAATGTCACCGTCCCAGCGCAGTGTTTCGAGGTCTTCAACCTTTTCATTGAGATACATGTGCATAAGGGCATCAGACTGGTAGTCGATATTACAGACCCGTACGCCTTTACGTGTAAGCTTGCGGCGCGCACGGACCCCAAAGGCCTCGCGCATCTCGTCACTCGTCAGCGATCTTGGCGCGCATTCCTTGCTGCTCTTCGCCCAAGCCGTTGCGGGCGACATACCGAGCGCCGAATGCACCTTGGTGTGATAGGCATCGACCACCCAACGCACGAGCCAGCACAGGAAGGCCTCCAATGTGAGGGTCGCGCGGGCCGCGCCATCATTCTCGCCACGCTCGACAACATTGCTGAAGGTTCGACCGGAAACAGGCTTCGATTACGCGGGCCATGCGGTGCGAATGACGAATTCCTCCTCGCAGCAACCGCCCAGAACGTCCGCTCCGGGCCAGATGCGCCTCAAGCTTCGTTAAACTATGCTGGTCAATGAACCCACATCGGAACAGCTGATGAGCTACGCAGGGTGGGCAGTCTTCCCAGCCTTTCTCTTTCTGGGCTTGAGCTGTGGTTTTCGCAACTCGGAAAGTGGCAGAGTGCGGCAGCTTGGGGATTTGAGACGGAAGGCACGTGATTCCATGGTGTTCTCCGCCGGAATCGCCTCGAAGACACCTATGAAACGATAGAGCGTGCGATTCAAGTCATCCCGAGACTTTGCAAAAATCACTCTGTCGCCATCCGAGGCGATATAACCTGGATTGTTCTTCTCTGAGGCCTCTGTAACTCTCTGTCCATCTGGGGAGAGCTTGTTGGTCCAGCGAGGGTTGCCGCCCTCATCAAGGCCTGGGAACCAGACCATGCATGGCGCACGCAATCCAAGCTGCTCTGAGATCGCCTCCGGCATGATCCAAGCGCCGCGCTGATAAGTCCCTCCGGCGTAGCCAAAGAGGCGCATCGCATCGTCATGTCGCGTGAAGCCCGCATGCGGACCGATGCGGATTTCCTCGTCGCGCATAAAAGTTTCAGGCCGGAAACGCCCCTCATAATCCCACGGGAGCCAATTGCCGCTGGCCTCGCGTTCAGCCCTGCGCTTACGTACAAGGGAGACGAATTCGTCAACGGCCCCATGTATCGTAGCGAGGGTGATGCCATTGCCCGCGTCGATGCGGTATTCATCAATCCCAGTGCCCTCTAGGATGTCATGGCGGCGCCGGGCATCGGTTAGGATATTTTTCGGGATGCGGTGGTGATCTTCGTCTACTTCCAAGTAGAGGCCGAGCTGCGGAAAGAATAGGTCGGCAAGTGCGATGCGGTTGTCGGGTCGTCGAATGCACTGCTGGCAGACGATCTCTAGATCGAGATCGCCGATAAGGTGCCAGACCCTGTTAACCACATAATGCTCCCAGATCTTCCGTCGAATTTTCGAGAGTGAGCGCAGGATATACTGATCTTTTGAGACATACTGGCTCATGTGCTTAACTTTCGCATCCGACCTATAGTCCACGTCACTTTTGCGGCAAGTTCTACCAGAAAATCAATAGCCTGATTTACTGCGCCTGAGCTATCCGATGACGATCGCAAACCAACATCGTAATACCAGCCCGCCACTGTAACGAATGCCCGCTTTGGTGAACCCTTAGGCTATCTTCCATGCTTTGCGCCCAACTGACAGAAGAGAAAAGGCATAGGGCCAGCGACAAGGCGAAAATGACCGGAGGTCTTTCGTGATGCGCCATAGGCCAGCTCCATTGATTTTGTGAAGTTTCAAGGATTAGCTCAATATGCGCTTTCTTGGAAGCGGTCATTGGCGTCGGCAGATTGGACGGCAGTATTGTCCGCATTGCTGACGTTTACAGCGGATGTGTCGCGCAGGTTCGGCGCGACATAACACCCGTTTGAAAGCCAAAGGCAGCTTCGAGCCCTTCTTGCAAGATGCTGCAATCGATACGAACGGCGGCTATCGAATATCGATGATCTTCTGCGCTGTTCTATCAAGAGCAGATTTCAAGGTCGCTGCGAAAGCTAGCCGCTTCGGCATGGATCAGCGTGGCTGGCGTTTCGCTCGGGTGCGCAATGAGATGCCTCTCAACTAAGGCATATCCAAGGGCGTAGCCCTGCCACGCAGGATCCGTTCCGAAAAACCATGCGGCGTGGTCGTAAGCTGCATCGTCCCAAGCAACGGCTGCGTCAATTGCCGCTTGCGCGAGGGCTTTGTCATCGAGTGACGACTCCCACTTTTCAGGCGGCCCCCCATAGAGCTGTTGCGCAAAATGACCTGCCAACCCTTCGGAGACAAGGGCCTCGCCCAGCGTGCGGCCGTAACCCGGTCCGCGCCACCGAAGCACATGGTGCAATTCGTGAACAATCGTTCGCTCAAGCGGTTCGCCCAGGTTTCTTACACAGTTCGAGTTGGCGGGATCGAAGGTTAGCTGGATCATATCGGCGGTCGGAGCAAAGCCCACGTGCCCCAGATGCGGAATGACGCGGCCCGGCCAAGCCTGTACCACCACGTCAAGATCTACGGCTTCGGTAACGGTCTCTGCGCGCGCCTGCGCACGATCAATCGCAGCACGGATCGGGGACACAAGGTCGTCGAACTGACCCGAGGAGTTCGCAATGTGAATGGTCCATGTCATGAGGCCTCATGACACATTTAGCACTGGCCGGTCCAGTCTATGGAAACAGACCCTCGTTCAAACTGTAGCGAAAGTCCGCTTTGTCCGCATTGCTGACGTTTGCAGCGGATGTGTCGCGCAAGCTAGGCGCGACACATCCGTTTCGCGGTGAAGACCCGCTCCGAGCCGAATTAGCCAAACATAGCAGGCCAACCGCGGGCGCTATTGTTCCTTATCACTCGGCGTAAACACCGCTCTTCTTAAGGCATTTTGTACTGAAATGGGGGTTGCGTTATCAAACAGCCCTCCATTCCATTTCAAAGTCAGAATACCATCCGCATTCGTCTGGACTAGGTAATCCTGTAACGCGAGAACATCTTCAGTCCGGTCTTCACCAAGTCGCTTCCAAAGCTCGGGACCGATCCACATACGTCCCGAAACCGTTTCCGGAAAGCCGCGCTGATCATAGCGATACCGACCTGGGTGGTCACTTATGTCGACGATATCTTGCAGAAGCGGTGGTGGCATGCCGTTGGATATCAAAGGTAGTCCCTCAAGACTGCGTCCTGCGTGAATATAGATCAGGGGATCCTTGGCATTCTGCCACCTATCATAATCCTCATTGAAGACGCCAGACAGGACAAGCGTACCACAACCCGCGAGCGCCTCTAATAGGCTGTCTTGTATCGTACTATCTGGGCTCTCGATGAACACTCGATCCAGATTATAACGTCCGATGCTTCCAGACCCCACGCTGATCGCATTTGGCGGATATGTGAAATTTGGAGGCATGAGGTTATCAGTTTCAACACGAAGATGCCGTGATGCCATGCGCGCGGCGCGCGGCCGTAACTCTCTCGGGGTAAGCCACTTCTCGTTTTGATCTACAAATACCGCCCTCCCAGGCCGGACATGTTCCAACCAGTCACAGATCGCGGCCCAAGCCGCTGACTTATCCAAGGTGCCTTCGGCGAAAAAATAGCGTGCTTGAATACGAACCATCTAAGAATCTTTCTTTCCATTTGGCGTCAACCTTAAGACCGCGGGGAGAAGACAATCCCGTTTTCAGTTGCTGCGTAGCTGCCGTTCACACCGAGCGCGGGGCGCAACCCTAGCCTGATTTCGCGTGCGTCTCACGCACATTCCATAACATCCATTCCGCTAAGAATTGCAATTACGAAGGGAAATGCGGTTCGCTGTCGAAACCGCTTAAGCGTTCAGGGGTCGATCGCCAGCAGAACCTCTGCGTTTTTATGTAACGCTGTACAGAGGTATGTCGTCGTTCTGGTTCACAGCCGATATCCTTTGATACCGAAAGTCCTTGATTTTGGTCCGCTACGAATGTCGGCTCCCATCTTGGCTAGGTGATTGATACTCGACTGAGGCGAATGTCAGCAATCCGCCCTTCCAGCATAACATCTCGCAATCGCGGCACAGATTGGGCCGCCGCGGCGAATGACCGGAATGTCCGCATTGCCGATATCAGTGCGCTTCGCAGAGAATTTCCGGTTCGAGTCCTTATTTCCGAATGCTGCGGTTGCGATTAATGTCAGTTTTATATTTTCTTTCGTTTCGTAATATTCCTCATCAAAAAAGCAGGAGAGTATCGCTGTTCTAAGAAATTTGCAGGGAATGGCGTACTTTGGATCTAACAGAAGCAGAATGAACTATGAGTTGGTGGCAGATATTTGGCGGGCGCGGAGCAAGGGCAAAGGTCGTGAAACCTGCGGGCGACCATATCGAAAATTTTAGGGCCAAGGCTCCTGTCGATATCCGACAAATTGGCAAAATCGCAGAACTTCCAGTTTGGATTGACGTTTCGCCTGAAGTCCCCACATCGACAACTTACGACGGCCTCCTTTGGGAAATCGAACCTATGGGTGAGTATCTATATTACCTTGCCGGCGATTTTCCGAAGAATGAAAAAGGACTGCTTCGATACGGTAGCGCGAATACGATAGCAGAAGTTTACGTGAGTTTCGAAGATGATGTCGTTTCAGTTGACCGTTCAGAGATGCGAAGGTGGTCAGAAGTTGCCCTTCAAGAGGCGACTGAAAGCAGTGATTTCATCGACATGACAGTTGAAGAAATTACTACTTTTGCTCAACAAAGATCGCAGGAGGCCGGTTATGCGAGACACCTTGCGATGTTGGTCTTCAAAGACTTACAGGGTGGAATTGGATATATGGAACAGGCCGACGACTTTCTCCCCCGACCTTGGGTGCGTTTGCTTTGGAGCAAGTACACTGAAACTTCGCAAGGTTCGAGGATTACAAAGGTCATTGTCCGATCCAGCAATCCAGATCAACAATTTGGTCCGATGCATGATCTCTTCAAGACGCTTATTGATCGCTATCAGAGCATCCAAGATTATCCATTGTCCGGTGCAATCAGGATGTAGTGCGCATCCATCAGAGTTGCTCCACACTGCAAGAAACGGATACCAATATTCTAGTTAAAGCGGTCGTTCATTCAAAATGCAGCTAACGGCAGCAAGGTCCGCATTGCTGACGTTTACAGCGGATGTGTCGCGCAGGTTCGGCGCGACATAACACCCGTTTGAAAGCCAAAGGCAGCTTCGAGCCCTAAGTGGACAGTAGCAGGGTATATCGTTCGAGGTGCTTTTCGATATAGGCACTGTCGCACGCTGGGCACGCGAGACGAAGGCCTTTACCTGCCAGCATAGACTGTGCCGTGCCACATTTTTTGCACATCAAAAGACCCGGATTTGCAGAGGGAACAATGCCACCTTTCCAAGGAAAGGCAGCCTCAGGATGGTGAGCCTCAAATCGGGCAATCTCTTGCCAAGAATAAGCGTTCGAAAAGAAAGTTTTCTTTAGGTTCTGGAGAGAGTTCAACGCCTCCAGCGACCCATCGCGAGTCCCTCCCGCGTAGATAAATTCCTCCAGCCCCTTGAGCGCACCAATCGGCGAAAGGCTTTTCAAAGTGATCTTGCCTGAGAATGAAGGCCATACCGTCACCGAGCTAAGATATTTGGCAGCCTGAATTCCCTCAAGGTCAGCAATCTTGTCCGATCCGTAAATCCACAGCTTCTCAAGGTTTGGGAAGTTCTTGACCCAAGTGAGTGTACGCAACTTGCTGCAATCTTGTAGGAATAGCCGCTTTATCTGCGTGTATGTCTTGTCGCTTTCCGGCAGTCTCCCCTGCAAATGCCATCCGGTGCAAGTCGGGGCGGGCTCATCAACTGTGCTCTTGTTGGAATGAAACACGTTCGGGTCCGCATCTTTAAGGGCATCAATAGTTTGACCAATCCGACTTGCAGTATCCACCAGCTGTATCCCCAATGACCCATTTGAGCCTATCTCGACCGTGATTGGCTTGGAAGCGCCTACTTCCGTTTCGTCCCGCATTTCTGACGTTTGCAGCGGATGTGTCGCGCAGGTTCGGCGCGACATAACACCCGCCTCACCGCCGCATGACCGCTTCGAGCCCAAACTACCGTATCCCGCTGGCGCAGCATTTCGCGGGTGCAGAAGCGTCATGCCATCGAGGATGGCCCTTAAGCCGACGGTCGGCATGACGCACAGACAGCATAGCGGTTACGAAGCCCCCCGTATGTCTAAACGACGAGACCAGCCAACGTGCGCAGTCCCGAGCTTACCCCCCAAGGGCAATGCCCTGGACCGTTGCTTCAGGTGCAGCGGCTAAGGGCAAGGCGCATTGCAGCGCCAAGCTCCGCGTCGCTCACCTGCGCTGAAATTCGCACTTTATCGGCCTCGGTTAGTTTGCCCAGATCCCAAGCTTCAAGCTTGACATGGTTCTTTGGCGCTATTTCGATTTCGGCCTTATCCATGTCGAGCTCGACAGAACACATGCGCATCGCGGCAAACATCTTGCGCTTGGTCTTGTAACGACCATACGCCATAATCCTTGCTACCCAATCGTGATAATATGCCGCGCGGCTACTACTTTTGAATTCTGGCGCAATCTCGACGAATGTCGGCCATGTCATACCATCCGGTGCGAGGCTTTGAGCCACCACGCGACTGGCAGAGAGTGAATCGCGCAAGGCTACGCCGAGCGCCGCATCGTCAGTAGCAACCTCAAAAATATGTTCGTTTCCCTTCGGATCGCCAAAGGTACCGCTGCGAAGGCCAGAACGAGTTTTGATAAAATAGAAATCCTGGTTTTGCATGATTCTAGCCCAACGCCGTGTGTGTGTGATGCCGCGCATAAACAGTCTTTCACGATATAAAACTTTATGGCGTTGCCAGAGGCAGAGCGCTCCACTTCCCATCGAAAGTAGGGCGACTATCGCTGCCAAAACGCCAAACATACCTGCCTCTGAAGTGTCACCACACGGGCTAACGGGACAGCGATAATAGGCATCGGAGAAGGCCACGGCGCTCAGGAGTAGCGATGGCACGAGAATGACTAAATGGAGGCCGATTATAATAATGTCGCGGATTTTCATATTAACTCGATAGCATGGGGTGTCCGCTTTGTCCGCATTGCTGACCTTAGCGTGCCAAGCCTTGCTGCATGATGCCACGGACGGCCGGTTTGGGGAAGCTGCGCTCCAGCGGAGCCAGCTTGGCGAATGTCCGGACAGGGCCGGGAACGACAGCCGCTCAGTCCATGCTTTGCAAGAGCTTATCAATAATAAGAAAAGGGAGCCGAAGCTCCCTTTTCAAAAACAACGCCTGATGGATCCTACGCTGCGTTAACTGAGGGTTTTGCGCGTTGATCTCTATCAGAAGCTTTCACGTCTGAGAGCTGTCCCTCACGCTGGAAAAGCACAGATCGCGCACATCCTTCAATCGCATCGTGATTCACATAAAGCCCCTCAACTGCCGAGAACACGACATCATTGAGCTTCAAATCTTTGGAAAATGCATCATGCGTTTCACGTGCGATTTCCATCAGTTCGTGGTAGGAGAAGGTATTGTCCTTGAGGGCATCCTCAGCCAACAGATCGGTCCAATCTCTCGTCTCCCACATATCCGGTGTTGGCGGCAAAAACGCCCGACGCATGGCACTTGCGCCGGGGCGATATGAACCAAACCAAAGCCCATTGGGATCATATGCAGGACGGATTCCTTTAATCCGGTAAAACTCAATACCTTTCGTTGCCATCATCTCAAATAGCCTCTCGAGCCGTTCTTTGGTCCGCCCAGATAATTGAGACGAACTGCGTAGGTCATTCACTCCAACACCACGAGTGACGGCAGTTTCAGGCCAATGAGGCTGCGAAGTTTTTAGTGTGGCTTCAGGAAGCCCCGACAGATAGGACAAGCGTTCAAAGAATTGTCCTCGGTCAAACTCGACCACGTTGGGAGCGTTTGTCTTCTGCAAGTCATCGAGCAAAGCACCCTGAGTATTGAAGCCGACGGAACGGGCAAACGCCTCTGTAAGGTGCGATGACTTGAGGTTGAGCTTTCTTCCGTGGTGAAGAAGACTGCTCTTTACGGTTTTCATTTTAGAAGTGGTGATCGAAGTCACAAACATGACATAGCCTGTCGAAAAGCGCTTCACCTTGCCGATTACAGAGACGCGCATCCTGAGAGGCTGCATCATTGCAGAGTTTGTAGATTTTGACTTCTGAACACTTTAAGCCGGCAAGAACTTGGGACGTCAACCTGTCGTCAGGGTAGCGGGCGCTTCGTTAGGGAGCAAGCTACAAACCTAAGTTTTTTTCGAGATTATCACGATCTGATGTCATCGCGGCACCTCTTTAAGGACTGCAAGACCCATTGGGGCAGAATCAGAAGGGTTCGTTAACGCCGCGGTGCAGTGACGGACTCTGTCAAGAATGTTGGCTTAGGGCCGGAAGCGAAGGCGTAGTTGTCCAAGTCAGGTCGTTGAGGCGTTACATGTTCTTCGTGGCACAGTATCTTGCAGATATGGAACTCACGTACCCTATAAATCTCATTGGCTTTGCAAGCGATGTCGAGCGCGGTGACGTTCTGACGCGCGATGGCGAGTATCTCGGCGTCTGGACCTTTATCAAGGACGCAGACAACGAAACTGGTGTGCTCCACTTTGTTGCGGACGGCGAAAGTGAGCCGATGTTCGTCGAAAACGTTCCAGTTCTGAGTAGTGGAATGCGGACTGGGATGGCTATGAGCGATCTCTGCCGCTCCATCCGAGATTGGCACGAAACTTAGACCGGAAAACATCACAGGCTAAGACCGCGGTGATGAGGGTGCCGTGAAGGTCGGTTCTGGGTAGCCGCGACGCGGCTATGGCTAGTATGGCGAATGACCGCTCAGGGCCGATGCTGTTGAAAAAGTCTTTGTTGCGCTGCGGCAAGTCTTTCGTTTCACTCGACTATGAGGGGATGGGAGGATTTCGGCATGATGGGCAGGCAAGAAGCACCGGCGCAGCTGTTTTACGATTTCGATCTGGAGCGGCACGTCCCGGCCAATCACATGCTGCGCGAGATTGACCTGTTTCTGAATGGCGACTCCCTGCGCGAGGCACTGCGTCCCTTCTACAGCCACCTTGGCCGGCCTTCGATCGACCCCGAACTGATCATCCGGATGCTGGTGATCGGATATATCATGGGGTGAGAGGCGACCGTGGCCCCAGTGGGGCCGCGTAAGCGCATCGAACGTTCGGAGCGTCGGCTCTGTGACGAGGTTCACCTGAACTTGGCCTACCGCTGGTTCTGCCGGTTGGGTCTGGAAGGCAATGTCCCGGATCACTCGACCTTCTCCCGCTATCGCCACGGCAAGTTCAGGGATAGCGGTCTGCTGCGGCAGGTGTTCGAGGCAAGGGTCCTGCCGCGCGGCTGCATCTCTGCTTCGGGCTCAAACGGGTCATACTGCGGCGCAGCTTGTCTTGCGCCTGGAGGGCCGTGGCGGCCTTCGCTCCCGGCCCAATGCTGTCATTCGTTTTAGGTGCAGCGAATAACCGGTTTTGACTGGCCAATCCAGAAACCAAAATCCGCAAAGTTGAAATCGGAGATTACGCATGAAGCTGGCGGACTATTCCTTTGACAAACGCCGCGGCCGGGCGCAGGTCAGTTTTCAAGAATTATTACCACCTAGGTTGTGCCAGTGAGTTTAGGAACGGATTAGAAGGACCGTTAACATTCAATCGTCATTTGGAAGTTGCAATGCTTTCGATAATTCGGTCAAACCGCTCGTGCCAATATTTCTCTCCATAGGCTTGGCTAGCTTTTAAAGCTTGGTGCCAAGCCAAGAGATCACTCCCAAAATCCTTGCCAAGAAGAGCAACAAGGGAAGCCCGCGCTTCTTGTTGCTGTACAGCCTTGGTTCCTTCCGGGAGTGGTGTCACAAGCCATCGAGGATTAATCTGATAGCCGCAAAGCTGGACTATCCAGATTTGCGCATCCGTTAGTTTCATCGATTGAAACGCAGTTTTTAGCTGATCCGGTGTTCCGCGCATGACGCCCTCAAACCCTGCCGATTATCGCCAACCCCACGGTGGCGGGTTGGCCTCGAAAGCGGCCATCCAGTCGACCCATTCGTCGAGGTCTTCGCCGAATTCCTCGCTTGAGATCCAGTGCAGGCGGTCCAGCAGTTGCGCGCGGTTTTTTCTTTCATGGTGCAATTCGCCCTTGCCCATAAGTTCAGAGACGCGATCCACCCAGGCGAGATCATAAACCTTATCCGGGTCTTCTGGCATGATGTCATCCACAAGAAGGCGGATGATGGCGAAAGCTTCGTGGAGGTGGAGGCCGATGCGGGCAACTCTTGCATCACTGGTTTCCGCGTTCAACTCGTCCAGCATATCGAAGATCTCGTCGGTAGTTTTTCCCTGGGTGAGACGCTCGTGACGCTCGTCTCCTGCTTTCCAAAGGCGAGATATATAGTACCAGTTATCCTTCTTCATTGTCCAAGTCGCCTCCGATAGTACGAAATATATGCGTTAGAATCCTCAATGAGCTCATCATATAGTGCCTGCAGCCGTGCAGCTTCGCTTGATGACCCATACTTGTGTTCAGCCGAGATGCGTGGCTTGATAATTTTTTCCGTCCACGCTCTGGCCATTGTCTCGACGCGTATTTCTTCTCGAAGATATGCCGTGGTACCATTGGCATATTTTGTCCAGTACTCCTTTGCATTGCCCCTACCAGAGGTTATCCATGCCTTGGCTCGCTGGGCGTGCGTAAGTTCATGGCAAACTTCGTTCATCGCAATAAACTCGTTATATCCCCCACGGCCCAAATTTCGCGGAGTGCCGATTGTGGAGGTAATTCTCAGTTCGCGCGAGGCATTAAAGCTACTGGTTTCGCCCCCAAAGGTCACCTTCGAGATCAATGAGGCTTTGTCACGCGGTCGCAGTCCCATATGAGCATAAACACGGTCCACAAGTTTTTGGGCGTCTGCTGCGGATTTGACGCCATTTGGCAGGTGTAAGAAACCTGCCTCATGGGCTGCAAGGGCGGCGCGGCGTTCCTGGACTGCGATCTTTTCGGCCGTATTCATCCGCAGGCGCAGACGGGTCAGGCTTTCCCAATGCGGGGCGACGATGCGGCCCACGCCTTGGATATTCATAGCGATCCGCCCGGACGGCAGGGCCGCATAATGCGCGATGAATTGGCCGAAGCGCGCGCCCTTCACGCCGACGATGGCGGTGCGGGCCGACGCCAGCGTGCGTTTGGATACCTCGGCGATGAAGTCAAGCTGCCGCGCGGCTTGCCCCACACGCCCGGCCTGCATCGCTTTGCCAGCATAGCCCAGAACGCCCGCGCCGCCCAAGCTCAGCCCCAGCATCGCAAAGGACCAATAGCGATTGAACGCGGCTTGATCATTTTGTTCAAGCACGCCGAATTTGTTCATCATGGCATAGGTGGCGTCACCCAGCCAGCCGGTGCTATGGGCGGCTTCATTTGGCGTGCGCCACATGTCGATGCCCTGCGTGATCGCCTCAAAGCCTGCGAGGGACAAAGCGCCGCCCGCCACCGTTCCCCAGCCCAGCGTGCCCGCCGTCAACGCCACGCCGCCGATAAATTCCGCCGCGCCAAAGACGATATTCATCCCGCCCCAGGCGATGCGCGAACTCCAGTTGTCGGAAAATTCTTCGTCGGCGCTCGCCCCCGGAATGCCGGATCGCGCCATCCAATCGCCCATCACCGCATTCAGCCAATCCGCGCCCTCGGCATTGGTGGGCATCCGGTTGATGTAATCCTCGTCATCGCCAAGGAAGAAGTTGTTTACATCAATGTTTCGGTTGATGCGGGTGCTGAGGTAAATCGTGCCATTCGCAATATGCCAGTGTCGCATGGCATCCAGCTTGCGCTGCTCACTGGCATAGGTGTCGCGCATCTTGTTCAGAAGCGCGTAATCTTCATTGGTCGCAACCGAACGTGTCTGCTTGCGAACCAACGCGCCGTAATTATCAAGCCATTTTTCTAGCGCGGCTTCGGCGGCGGTCGGGTTTTCCTCGAAAACAACCTTATAGCCTTGGGTTTCGATCAGGATGCTCAGAAGCTGGGCGCGTTCAGGGTATTTGCGCGCAAAGCAATCCATCAGCCCGTCAAGCGTCAGATAGGCGCCGTCATAGATGACTGGAAACACCTCATCCGACAGCGGATAGCTGTCGACATTGGCAAGGTCCAGATCAAGCTGGCTGTCTGCCGCCGATCCGACAAAAAGCCGATCCATCGCCACATTGCCGATTTTCTGCGGGATGAAAACACCTTCACCGGGGCAGGTGCCGCCTTTCGTGCAATCATCATGGGGCAAGTAAAACTCAGACTCGGTGGCCATGGAAATTCCTAATATTATTGCCGAAAAGCGCCCTCATCTCGCGCGAGATCGCGATGAAGCGGGCCTCTGCGTCGGATGTCGTTGCGGAAATTTCTTGCTGAATGCGTGGAGAGGCCGTCTCAAAATCTCGGTTTAGCGCAAGCGTCCAATAGACAAAGCTGCCCAAGTGATAGCGGCTTTTGAAACCATGGGCGTGAAAATGCAGCGCCACACGGGCCGCCGTGTCATGGGCTTTGTGCCGCGTTTCAGGGCGAAGGGTCTGCCCCGCGAAGAAACTATCGGCAAAGCGATGCGCGTGGTTGCGCAGCGCCAGAAAGCGCAGCACGGGCATGTCAAATTCGGTGCGGGGGCGGGTGTTGTGCCCACTGATACGGGTTGCCGTGCTGATCACGGCGTGGTCATTACCGGCATGGATGTAGGATCGCACCAAGGGCCTTGACGGATCTTGCGCATCTAAACCAAAGATCGGGCGCAGATCACATTCCGCGCGGCCATCGGCATAGCGCAGATAGTCTATAAGACTGCCGTTGTCCCAAAACCGAAAGTAAAACCAGTTTCCAGCCTCATCGCATATGCGGGTGAATTTACGCAGATGTTGCCATAGCTGATCGAAGCTTGCGCTTGAGCGCAGATACAAGCCGGGCTGGCGATCCCACAAATGCCACGGCGCGTTTGACCGGGTGAACAGGCCAGTCGTGAATTTGTTGCCGTCTTCCAGCCGCACCAGCCAAGGCGCAACCTCGCTGAGTGCCTCTGCCGTTTCCCCTTTGAACAAGCAGCGATGTTCAAGACCGGACGTCGCCAGCATTGGACTTGCATCACTTCCGTTCCGGTTTTCTGCGAGCAATGCTCGCCATGAAGGAGACCAGATATGGCACCCAAACACAGTGAAGATTTCAAGCGAGAAGCGGTTCGGATCGCGATGCACAGCGGCCTGACGCGGCGACAGGTGGCCTCAGATCTTGGCGTCGGATTTTCGACCCTTGGCAAGTGGATCCGGGATTACTCGATCGATCCGACTGCCGGCGAGGACACGGAACTGCGCCGCGAGAACGAGCGCTTGCGCAAAGAGAACCGTATTCTGCGGGAGGAGAGGGAGGTGTTAAAAAAAGCGGCAATCTTCTTCTCAGGCCAAAAGCAATGAGATTTCAATTCATTGCGGAGTATCGCGGAGATCTTTCACAAGCCCATTTGTGCCGCATGATGCAGGTTTCGGACCGTGGGCTCCGGGCATGGCGTCACAGGCCGCCATCGCTACGCCAGCGCCGCGACATGATCCTATTGGCGCATATTCGCGAGCAGCACCGGCTCAGCTTGGGTAAGCACTTCTCCGCCCTCCGCTGATCCCTGAGAGACACTCGCTTTTCGTCGCGCTTTCTGATTTACAAGCCAAGACAACAAATAGTACGGGCGCCCATTGGGCGCCCTATATCTTGATCAAAGATCAGCTTCGCGGGATCCTTGCCCCCATTTCGAGACAACTTTGCCCCGATTTACACCCTCAATGTGTCCAGTTGCCGCGGCGGTCGGAAGAGAAGTTTTCGCCATAGCCGCGATTGCGGATGTTGGCGGCGCGTTTGTGGGGTTCGGTAACGGTGTATTCCAGACCTTTGTCCTTGGCATAGGCTTCGGCCTCGGCACGGGTCTCGAAGCGCAGGCGCACCTGCGACTGGGTGTCCGAGGAGCTGGTCCAGCCCATCAGCGGATCGAGGTCGCGCGCGCCTTCATGCGTGAAGTCCAAAACCCATTGCTTGGTTTTCGCTACGCCGGATTGCATCGCGGTTTTCGCCGGTTGGTAGATACGTGCGCGCATGAACGTCCTCCGAAATACTCTGCCTTGTCTTAGCCCATCACAGCGAAATCGCAAGAGATTCCGGCCATAAATCGCGACATTCCGTCACAGGATTTCTACTGGCCGGTTCTTCGGGGCCTTGCGCAAAGGCGGGCGGGGCTATCGGAAATCGCTGCTACGGATGCCGTGTTTGGCCAGTTTATCGTAAAAAGTCTTACGGGGAAGTTGCAATCGGGCCATCGCGGCGGTGGCA
The DNA here is from genome assembly GCF_037949285.1 of Thioclava sp. GXIMD4216. Taxonomy (NCBI): domain Bacteria; kingdom Pseudomonadati; phylum Pseudomonadota; class Alphaproteobacteria; order Rhodobacterales; family Paracoccaceae; genus Thioclava; species Thioclava sp. GXIMD4216. Next base: position 122,008 of record NZ_CP149927.1, on the reverse strand, counting down.
TTTCCGCGTTCGGCGCGCAGCGCATTGCGCAAAAGAGCGGCCTCGTATCGCGTGACCATCTCGGAAAGGGACATGTCGCCGCCGGTTTCGGGGGCGGGGCCATTTTCCAGCCCGAGGCAAAAGGTTTCGGCAAACTGTTCCAGTTCGCGCAGGTTGCCGGGCCAGTCATGCACGTCCAGATGCGCCTGATCGACTTCGGTCAGGGGGGGCGCCGTTTTCCCGCGACGTGCCGCGGCACTGGTGGCGAAATGGCGAAACAGCGGCCCGATATCCTCGCGGCGCGCCCGCAAAGGGGGGAGCGTCAGGCTGAGGCCGCTCAGCCGGTAATAGAGGTCGTCGCGGAACCGGCCTGCCGCAACCTCGGCTCCAAGATCGATACGGGTGCCCGCGATGACCCAAAGATCGACCGCACGCGCCGAGGTGGCACCGACCGGCCAGAGCTGGCCGGTTTCGATGACCTCCAGAATGCGGGCCTGCATCTCGGGGCCGAGCGCCTCGATCCCGTTGAGATAGAGCAACCCGCGCGAGGCGCTTTCGATCCGCCCGAAGCTGCGCATATGGGGGCCGGAGCCACCCACGCGCCCCAGAAATTCGGCATCGAAACGTTCGGGCGAGATCGCGGCGCAATTGACCGAGACGAAGGGGCGGGTCCGTCTTGTGCTGAGGGCATGGATATGGCGGGCAAGTCGCTCTTTGCCCACACCGGCCTCCCCCAGAAACAGGGCGTTGACGCCGGAGGCCGCCACATGTCGGGCGGCATCGCGCAGATGCCGCATGGCGGCACTTTCGCCAATCAGATCGGGGGCTTGGCCGCTTTCATCGCGGGCGGCGCGTAATTCGCGGTTTTCCAGTACCAGCCGTCTTGCGGCAAGCGCACGATGCAGCGTCGCTTCCAGTGTCGCGCGGCTGACCGGCTTGGTCAGGAAATCATAGACCCCGTCGCGCAAGGCCCCGACCGCCATTTCCACATCGCCATGTCCGGTGATCAGGATGACGGGCAGATCGGGGTCGATCTCGCGCAGCCTGCGGGCCAGTGTGATCCCGTCCATGCCGGGCATGCGCACATCCGACAGGATGACACCGGGCCAGTCCTCGGTCAGGCCCGCCAGCCCCTCGAAGGGGTCGGCAAACCCCTCGATCTCGAACCCCGCCATTTGCAGCCCTTGCCGCTGGGCGGCCAGCAGGGGGGCGTCATCCTCGATCAGGCGTATCAGGCCGTGGGTCATCGGGCCTCCCAGAGGGTAAGATCCATGCGCCAGCGCGCCCCCGTCCGGTCTGCTGCCGGATCATAGCTGAGATCGCCACCGAAATCGCGCAGGATGGATTGACAGATGACCAGACCCAGCCCCAGTCCTGTGGCCTTGGTGGTCTGGAACGGCGTGAAGGGCGCGCGTGCCACCATAGGCGCCAACCCCGGCCCGTTATCGCAGATATAGAGCGAGATCTGTGTCTCGTGGCGGACGATCTCCAGCCAGATCCGCCCATCCGACCGCCCCGAAAGCGCCTCTTGGGCATTTTGGATAAGGTTGACCAGAACCTGTTCCAGACGCACGGATTCCGCATCGATAAGCAGATCTTCCGGGATTTCGGGCGCGCTGATCCCGACGGCTTCGGTGGCGCGGCGGCTGGCCGCCAGCCTGAGCGAGGCCTGCCATGCCGCGCGCAGCGAAACCGGCTCGCGATTGCCGCGCGATTTGCGCGCAAAGCCCCGCAGGTCGGAAGTGATGGTGCCGATCCGGTGCGACATCTCCACGATCTGGCGCAGATTGTCGCGCAGCGGGTCATGCTGCTGGCCTGCGGGAACCGCATCCTGCCCGTATTCCGCCAGCAGCCGGATTGTCGAAAGCGGCTGGTTGATCTCATGTGCCACCCCGGCCGAGATCTGCCCCAGCGAGGCCAGCTTGTTGGCCTGTACCAGCGCCGCCTGCATACCCGCCAGCTGCGCTTCGGCCTCTTCGCGCTCGCGGATCTGGCGGGTCAGCGCCAGCGTGCGGGTCTCGACATCGCGTTCGAGCCGGTCGCGATATTGCGCGGCGACCCGCTGCCTGCGGCGGAACGTCCGGTGTGCAAGCCACAGCGCGGCCATCACAAGGGCGCCCCCCGCAGTGATCGCGCCTGCCAGCAGATGCGCGGGCCAAGGCGCGACATGCAGATGCAGTTGCCACCCCGAGCCGGGCACTGCCTCGGAGACAGTGACCGGCCCCCTTACGGGCGAGGGGCCGAAGCGCAGGGCAGGGTCGGAGGTCAGCGTCACCCGCCCGTCGCGGTCCGTGATCCACGCCAGATGATCGGACCCGCGCCAGCCATTTTCGAGCACATCGAAGGTCAGCTTGACCACCACCACGCCCAAAGGGGCTTGTGCCCCGCCGATCCGGCGCGACAGATACAGACCCGGCTGGTGACTGACCGAGCCAAGCGCATATTCGCGGCCCTCTCCGGTCTGCAAGGCGTCGCGGATATAGCTGCGATACCCGTAGGAGGTGCCCACAAAAGACGCCTCGTCGCGCCAGTTCGAGGCCGCCACCGCCACCCCTTGGACATTGGTGACATAGATGACGGAGGCGTTGATATCGGCATTCAGCTCCTCGAGACGTTCCGAAAGGCGTTGCCATTGCGCGGGGGTGGCATCCTGCTGTGTGCCGATAATGCCCTGATCGGTTGCCAGCACCGCGCCGACAGATTTCTGGCGTGCCAGTTCCGAGGCAATCGCCAGAACCCGCATATGGGCATCTGTGGCGGCGTCTGCGGCAAGCCTCTTGGAAAGCTGGTGGTCGGCCACCAGATATAGGGCCAGCAGACAGAGCGTGCAGCCCGCCCCAAGCAGGGCAGGCCCCCAGCGCCACCACGAAGCCGAGTCTGTCTGTGTCATGTGGCGCGTATATCCGTCATGAATGTTTCACTTTCCACATTATGTGATTTTCAACTGTGTGGAAAGCGAAACAGTTTTACGCGCCGAAAAATGTGAATTTTTATGATTTATAAAGAGTTAACAAAATTTCCGTGAAAATGGGACTCCCCGCTGGGTTTTCATATGCTCGCTGCAATCTCAAAGCATGTGGAGGAGCAGATGCAGTTCGAGAGCAGCGGCACGACCGCCCATCGGCATATTCCGTTCTATCGTCATCTCTATTTCCAGGTTCTGGTCGCCATCGCGTGTGGTGCCGTTCTTGGCCATTTCTATCCCAGCGTCGGCGAGGCGATGAAGCCGATCGGGGACGCCTTTATCAAACTGGTGAAAATGATCATCGCTCCGGTGATCTTCCTGACCATCGTGACCGGTCTCTCCGGCATGGGGTCGCTCAAGCATGTGGGGTCGGTTGCCGCCAAGGCGCTTGGCTATTTCCTCTTCTTCTCGACGCTGGCGCTGATCGTTGGCCTGATCGTGGCCAATGTGGTGCATCCGGGGGCGGGGATGAATATCGACCCTGCCACCCTCGATACCAGCAAGGTCAGCAGCTATGCCGAAAAGGCACATGAGACCTCGCTGCAGGGCTTCCTTATGGGCATTATCCCCACAACGCTGGTTTCGGCCTTTGTGGATGGCAATATCCTGCAGGTTCTTCTGGTTGCGATCCTGTTCGGGGTAAGCTGCATTCTGGTCGGCGAACCCGCCCAGCCGGTTGTGAAATTCTGCGAGAAACTGTCGCTTGTCGTGTTCCGTCTGGTGGCAATCCTGATGAAAGCGGCCCCCTTGGGCGCGTTCGGGGCCTTCGCCTTTACCATCGGCAAATATGGCATCGGCTCCATCGCCAATCTCGCGATGCTGGTCGGCACGTTCTACCTGACCGCCGCGATCTTCATCTTCGGCGTGCTGGGAGTGGTGGGCTGGCTCTGCGGCTTCTCGATCTTCAAGCTGGTCGCCTATCTCAAGGCCGAGCTGCTGCTGGTGCTGGGCACGTCCTCATCGGAATCGGCCCTGCCGGCCCTGATGGAAAAGATGGAGCGCGCAGGCTGTGCCCGTCCTGTTGTGGGTCTGGTGATCCCGACCGGCTATTCCTTCAATCTGGATGGCACCAATATCTACATGACCTTGGCCGCGCTGTTCATTGCCCAGTCGATGAATATCGATATTTCCTTGGGCGACCAGATCCTGCTCTTGCTCGTGGCGATGCTGTCCTCGAAGGGTGCGGCAGGTGTGACGGGGGCGGGCTTCATCACACTGGCGGCAACGCTTTCGGTTGTGCCGACTGTGCCTGTGGCAGGGATGGCGCTGATTCTGGGGGTCGACCGTTTCATGTCCGAATGCCGTTCGCTGACCAACTTTATCGGCAATGCCGTGGCAACCATCGTGGTCAGCCGCTGGGAAGGCAAGCTGGATAAAGAGCAGCTACACCGCGCGCTTAATGGAGAGTTGCCGCCGTTGCCGCAAAGCACGATCCATTCCAGCGAGGCCGCCGAGCCCAGTCAGGCCTGAGCCTTTCCCCCCCGAGCCTTTCCCCAAGTCCGGTCCTCCCATAAACCGGCAAAGCACGAAAACCGGAGCGTCCCTGACGCTCCGGTTTTTTCGTGGTCCGGCATTTGCTGGCATGTGCAGAAGACGCGCACGACCGGCCTCCGTCTGGCCCTATTGGTCTGGCTCCATAGGACTTGGCAGGGCGGGCAACCAGAGGCGCCGCGCTCCCGCCAGAAGGGGTGCAGGGTCTGGCCCGGGCAACGATGCCGCCTCGGGCCGCGCCTTGGCCCGCTCAGGCTTTGGTCTTCGACAGCAGCCAGTCCCGCGCGGCGGAGATATAGAAGAACTTGCGGGCCGAGGCCATGTGATCGACACCCTCGAAGGTCAGGAAGGTGATATTGCCGCCCTCATCCAGATAGCCGTTCACCTGATCGTCCAGCGCCTTCTGATCGGTGACAGGGAAGATCAGATCGGGATCGAGCGTGGTATCGGGGCGGGTGATCTTGGCCCCCGCATCACGCCAGACCGGCAGGCAGGCTTCGGTCCAGGGGGTGGATTTCTGGTCTTCCGTGCCGGTGATGATCAGCAGGTTCTGATCGGCCAGCCCCACGACATCCTGCGGCCGTTGCTGACCGGCAATGATCAGACCCGCCGCGAAGGTTTCGGGATGGTGCGCCATCAGCCAGAGCGAGGTCATCGCCCCCATTGACCAGCCCGTGCAATAGACGCGGGCGGGGTCGATTTTCAGCACCTTGTCGCGCCGGTCGGACAGGTTGGGATTGCCGTAATTCCAGGTGTTGGACAAAAGTGACTGCACCAGCCGATAGGTGTTTTCCACATCGGCGGTATGCTCCCAGTAATCGTTCATCGTGGTCCGTTCGTAGCGGGGGGTGATGACGACGCATTCCTCCTTGGCCTGCTGTTCCGGCATCCCCCAGATGCTGGCGATGCAGGTTTCGGTTAGCGTCTCCTTGCAGGTGCCATCATAGCTTGTGCCGGAATGGGTGATCGCAAGGATCAGGGGATAGGATTTTTCTTCCCCGCCCTCGGCAAGGAAGGATTTGGGCAGGTAGATACTATATTCCAGCCACGCCGAGCGGCTGTCATCCCACCACCAATGGTTCTGCTCCCATGCATCCACGCCACGAATGGCCACGGAGGTTCCGTGACCGGAGACATTGCTCCACTGTTTGTCCGCCGCCGGATAGCTGGCCCCTGCGAGAGTGCGGATCTCTGCCGTCTGGGTCAGGCGGACCTTTTCGCTATCGGTGGTGGGCTGGCTGAGATCGTCCGCATGGGCGAATTCGGCAATCACATAGCGGCCCTTGACCGAGCTCTGGTCCAGCCGCCGCATCGCGGTGTCGTTGGTATAGATCGCGACAATTTCGCGGGCGACAGGCGTTTTCTCGGTGTCGTTATTGCTGGGGCCTGCGGGCATGCCGGGGTAATAGCCATCGGCTGTGGGCACCACAGCGGCGCTATAGCTGCTGGTCGACAGGCTTTCGGGATCGATCTCGGTGTCATATTCGACGGCGATGGCATAGACTTTCTCGCCGCCCCCCGTCACCTCGCATATCGCGGTGATGCCCTGTAGGCCGGGGGTCATCGGGGCGGTGTTTTGCGACATGGCAGAAGCCGCCGCCTGAAATCCGTTGGCATCCTGTGCCAGAAGCGGTGTCCCGCTGGTCATGCAAACACCCGTTGCCACGCCGGAAAGAAGAAAAGACCGTCTGGAAAGAAAAACCATGAGGATACCTGTGCTGTGATTGCGCGTGCCGGTTGGCCGCCATTACTGGAACCAATATGGTTCCTATATTGGAAAGGTCCAGCGCGACCTGTGTTTCTGTCCAATTCTTGAAGAGGGGTCTTGAATGGTGGGGCGCTCTGGCCTGGGTGCTGCGGCCCCGTGCGGCTTAGGGTAAACCCTAACCGCCTGCGGGTTACCCCCAAATTGCCGGAGCGGTTGACGGGCGGTAGGCTCTGGGGACCCAGCAGCATATCCGCGAGGACACACATATGGCACGGCAGGCAGCGGTATCAGTCAGGAAACGGCTCGCATATGGGGCCGGTGCAGTGGCGCTTGTGATCGGGGGAGGGGTGCTTTGGGCGCTCCAGCCCCCCGCGCTGGATCCGGAACTTTCGCCGGGCTTTGCGGGCGAGGCGCCTACGGCGCTGGTCGCGCAGGGGCGCTACATTGCCGAGTTGGGCGATTGTGTGGCCTGTCACACGGCCAGAGGCGGGGCCGAAATGGCGGGCGGGCTGGCTTTGGAAAGCCCGATGGGGACGATCTATTCGACCAATATCACCCCCGATCCGGAGGCCGGTATCGGGGCATGGAGTTTTGCCGAATTCGATCGTGCGATGCGCAAGGGGGTGGCAAAGGACGGGCATAATCTCTATCCGGCCATGCCTTATCCGTCCTATGCGAAAATGAGCGCGGCGGATATGGGGGCGCTGTGGGCCTATCTCCGGCAGGGGCTGGAACCGGTGAAGGACACTCCGCCGCGCACCGCGCTCGGTTTTCCGTTCAACCAGCGCTGGGGCTTGGGGTTATGGAATACGGCTTTCCTGCAAAAGACCCCCTTTGCCGCTGATCCGGCGCAGAGTGCACAATGGAACCGCGGGGCCTATCTCGTGCAGGGGCTGGGGCATTGCGGAGCCTGCCACACGCCGCGTGGCATAGGTTTTCAGGAAGTCACTATGGATGGCACGGGGCCCAAGGGGGACAGGTTTCTGGCCGGTGCCGAGGTGGAACACTGGAACGCGGTCTCGCTGCGCAACCTGTGGAGCGTGCCCGATATGGTCGAGCTACTGAAAACGGGGCAGAACCGTTTCGGCACGGTGTCGGGCAGCATGGTCGATGTGATCTCGCATTCGACCCAGCATATCAGCGACGCCGATCTGACAGCGATGGCCGTCTATATGGACAGCCTTCCCTCTGGCGCTGCTGTGCGGCAGGCCGATGAGGTGCCCACTGGCGCGCCCGTGCCGCTGACGACCTATACCACGGCGGGGGGGGTGGGCTATATGCAGTTCTGCTCGGATTGCCACAGACCGAACGGGGCCGGCGTGCCCGGCGTGTTCCCGCCCTTCGCCGGCAATCACACCATTGCCGCGCGCGATCCTGCCACGCTTTTGCACATCACCCTGACCGGCGGGGCCAGCGCACAGACCCAGACCCATCCGCGCGCCTTCCATATGCCGTCCTTCGCACGGCTGGGGGATGACGAGATTGCCGAGATCCTCAGCTTCCTGCGCGAGAACTGGGGGGCGGGCGCTCCGCCGGTCACAACGGCGCAGGTGGCGCAAGCCCGCAAGGCGCTGGACCCGTCGGTGGATGCGTCAAGCTTTGTCACGCCGCGCCTGCGGGGGCTGCTGGATGCGCCCAATGCCGAAGAACTGGTCTATGGGATGCGGCTCAATGCCGAAACCCGCGATCTGCTTCCCGACCATGTGGGTGACAAGCTGAACTGCACATCGTGCCACCTCAATGCGGGGACCGTGGCCGATGGCTCGCCCTATGTCGGTGTCACCGCCTTCTTTCCCACCTATATGACGCGGCCCGGCAAGGTGATCGATATGCAGGAGCGTATCAATGGCTGTTTCCAGCGGTCGATGAATGGCAAGCCTCTGGCCAGAGACAGTGCCGAAATGGCGGCCTTCCTTGCCTATTACGACTGGATGCGCGGCAAAACCCGCCCTGAGGACAAGGTCGAGGGGCGCGGGATCGGCAAGATCGACACCTCGCTGACCCCTGATCCCGAACGCGGCGCGCAGATCTATACCGCGCAATGTGCCGCCTGCCACGGCGCGCAGGGCGAGGGCGTGAAGGATGCCGAGGGGCGGGTGGTCTATCCGCCGCTCTGGGGGGCGGAATCCTTCAATATCGGGGCGGGCATGGCACGGACCTTCAAAGCGGCAGCTTTCGTCAAACATAATATGCCGATTGCGATGCATGACGGTTTCCCGCTGGGGCAAGGGGGGCTGAGCGATCAGGACGCGGTCGATGTGGCGGAGTATTTCACCCACATGCCGCGGCCCGATTTTGCCGGTAAGGTCAATGACTGGCTCAAAGATCCCAAGCCCTTCGATGCGCGGTACTGACGCTATGTCCGGGTCCAAAGCCGTCCGCTAGGGCGGCTTTGGAGCGGCAGGCCTCCGGTCACGACCGCTGTAACACCCCCGTTACGGCAAGAGGTTTGCCGACCGGATATTGACACAGAGCAAAGTGCGATCTGCCCGATTGCGGCATTCTGTGGGCATGCTTACTGTGCATTCCGCCCTGCGCGGCCTTCTGGCGGCGCTTTTTCTTGTCGTGGCTTTGCCTGCGGCGGCGCAGGATATTCGTGTGGGGGTGCTGGCCTTTCAGGGGGCTGCGCGGGCGCGGCAGGATTTCGCGCCGACCGTGGCGAGACTGGCAAAGGCTCTGCCGCAGGCGGATGTCGTGCTTGTGCCGCTTGATCTGGGGGGGCTGACCAAGGCGGTTGCAGCGGGCCAGCTTGATTTCGTCATCACCAATCCCGGCCATTATCTCACGCTGGAAGCGCGGTTCGGGGTCACCCGTATCGCGACCTTGCAAAGCTTCGACCGCGCTTATCCTACCGATACGGTCGGGTCTGCGGTGATTGTGCGAAACCGTCCCGGACATGCCACCCGTCTGTCCGATCTTGCCTCGGCGCGGCTTGCCGTGGTCAGTACGGAGGCGTTTGGCGGCTGGCAGGTTGCCGCGCAGGAACTGCGCCGCGCAGGCGTCCCCTCTGACCGTCTTGCCGCATTGGTCGAGACAGGCTTTCCGATGGACCATGTGATCACGGCCCTGCGCGAGGGGCGCGCAGATGCTGCGGTGCTGCGGGCCTGTATGCTCGAGGATGAAATCGCGCGGGGGCATATCGGTCGGGCGGAGTTTGCGGTTGTGGGCGCGCGCCAGAGTGCCGGTTTTCCCTGTCAGCTTTCCTCGCGCCTTTATCCCGACTGGCCCTTTGCACGGCTGGCGGGCAGCGATGAACGTCTTGCCAAGACCGTGGCCACCGCCTTGCTGGCCATGCCCGAAACCGCCGGGCAGGCATGGACGGCACCGGAGGATTATACGCCTGTCCATACCCTGTTGCGGGCGCTGCATATCGGCCCCTATGCCTCGCTCGATCCGCCGGGGGTGCGGCAGTATCTTCTGGCCCATTGGCAATGGGTGCTTGCGGCAAGTCTGGCGCTGGCGCTGTGGGCGATACACGGGGCACGGGTCGAGATTCTGGTGCGTCGCCGCACGGCGGAACTCCGGCGTGAAAGCGCCGAGCGGGAGAAGGCCGAGCGGAGCGCGCAAAAGCACCTTGAGGAACGCAACCAGTATGCGCGGCTGGGGATCGTGGGCGAAATGGCCTCGTCTATCGCGCATGAGTTGAACCAGCCTCTGGCCGCGATTGCCAATTATGCCGAAGGGCTGACCCGCGTCCTCGACCGTGGTCAGCCCGATCCGGCCTTCTTGCGCCACGGCACGCGCGGGATTGCCGGTCAGGCCGAACGCGCGGGGGCCATTCTGCGACGGGTCCGTGGCTTCCTGCATCGTCGTGATGCGCAACGCGGCCCGCTCGACCTGAATGTGGTCCTGCGTGAGGTGGTCGAGTTTTTCACCGCAGCCACGGCACGACACGATATTCCGCTCCGTCTGGAACTGGCCGCGGATCTGCCTGCCGTTCTGGCGGATCGGGTCGAGGTCGAACAGGTGCTGCTCAACCTGTTACAGAACGCGCTGGAGGCCACAGAGGCCGCGCCGCAGGCGACGGGGCCGCGCGATATTGTTCTGGCCACCAGTGTCAGGGGAGGCAAGGTCGTGGTCACGCTCCGCGATCACGGCACGGGGCTGACAGAGGCCGCCGCCGCACAGCTTTTCGACCCGTTTTTCACCACCAAGGCGACAGGGCTCGGGCTTGGTTTGCCGATCTGTCGCACGATTATCGAAAGTCATGGCGGGCGGCTTTGGGCCGAGACCGCAGCGGGAGGGGGCGTGAGGATGTGCTTTGTCCTGCCCGCCAGTCTGGCATCACAGGAGGGTCGGCCATGTGCCAGTGCGACAGGGAGCCGCTGATCTGGAGTATCGATGATGACGAGGGGTTCCGGCAATCGCTGCGCTTTCTCTTTGCGTCGGTGGGCCATGAGGTGCGGCTTTGGGACAGTGGGCAGGCCTTTCTGGAGGCGCTGCCGGACCTGTTACCGCTGCCGCCTGCGGTGCTGGTGATGGATATACGCATGCCGGGAATGAGCGGGCTGGAACTGCTGCGTCATCTCCGCGCCAGATCCTTCGTGCTGCCGATCCTGATCGTGACGGGGCATGGCGATGTGCAGATGGCGGTCGAGGCGTTGAAGGCGGGCGCGGATGACTTTATCGAAAAGCCTTTCAAGGAACAGCATCTGCTGGATGTGACCGAGCGCGCGTTACGGCTGGCACCCGCGCGACTGGATGTTCTGGCCGGACAACAGCGGCTGGAGGCGCGGCTGGCCCGCCTGAGCGGGCGGGAACGCGAGGTGCTGGAGGGCATATTGGAGGGCAAGCCCAACAAGGTCATGGCCAGCGACATGGACCTGTCGATCAAGACGATAGAGGTTCATCGCGCGGCCGTCATGAGCAAGATGGCCGCAAGTTCTGTGGCGGGGCTGGCCCATGCAATGGCAAGCCGCCACCGCCCGCATCCCTACGGATGTTTCTCCGCCGCAGAGTAGCCCCCTTCCGGCGGGATCCGGCATCTTGCGCGGGTCATGATGCCCATCCGGCACCGCGCGGCACGATGGAGGCCATCGGTCGCAATCAGGGGCGCGTGCCTGCAATGCACGGTTTTGTCTGGCCGGAGAGGCTTTAATGCATCCCGATAAAGCTACGCAATTCCGGTGTCTTGGGGTTTGCGAACACCTCCTCGGGGGCACCGATCTCGTGGATGCGGCCCTCATGCATGAAGACGAGCCGCGAACAGACATCACGGGCGAAGGCCATCTCGTGGGTGACCATGACAAGGGTCATCCCTTCGGCGGCCAGATCGCGCACCACCTGTAGCACCTCGGCCACCAGTTCGGGATCCAGCGCCGAGGTGACCTCGTCACATAGCAGGGCCATCGGCTCCATTGCCAGCGCCCGTGCAATCGCCACACGCTGTTGCTGTCCGCCGGAAAGCTGGTCGGGATAGGCGTCGAATTTCGCCCCGAGCCCGACGCGCTCCAGCATCCTGCGGGCCATAGCCTCGGCCTCGCTGCGGGACCGTTTTTTCACGACCTGCTGGGCCAGCATCACGTTTTCGCCTGCGGTCTTGTGGGGAAAGAGGTTGAACTGCTGGAAGATCATGCCAACCTTCTGGCGTAGCGCTCTCAGGTGCAGGTCGTCCTGCAGAAGCTGCTCGCCTGCGACGGAAATCGCGCCCTCATTGATGGTTTCAAGCCCGTTGATGCAGCGCAAGAGCGTGGATTTCCCCGACCCCGATTTGCCGATCAGGGCAATGACCTCGCCTTTCTCGATATGCAGGTCGATCCCCTTGAGCACTTCGTTGGTGCCGTAGCTTTTGCGCAGGGCGTCAATGTCGATGAGAGACATTCATCTTCCTTTCAAGGATGCGGGCGCTGAACGAGAGCGGGAAACACAGCGCGAAGTAGATCAGCGCCACCAGACCATAGACGGTAAAGGGCATATAGGTTGCATTGGTCAGTACGGTGCCGGCCTTGGTGACCTCGACAAAGCCGATGATCGAGGTCAGCGCCGTGCCCTTGATCACCTGTACCGAAAAGCCGACGGTCGGCGGGATGGAGATGCGCAATGCCTGCGGCAGGATGATATGGCGCATCTGTTCGACATAGGTCATGCCCAGAGACGCGGAGGCTTCCCACTGTCCTTTCGGGATGGCCTCGACGCAACCGCGCCAGATTTCCACCAGAAAGGCGGCGGTCCATAAGATCAGGGCTGTGGCCGCCGCAACCCAGGGCGAGACCTCGATGCCGACGAGACCCAGACCGAAAAAGGCCAGAAAGAGCTGCATCAGCAGCGGTGTGCCCTGAAACAGTTCCGTATACAGGTGGATCATCCGGCGCAGCATGGCGAATTTGCCGATGCGGCCGAACAGCAGGATAACCCCCAACAGGCCGCCACCGATAAAGGAGACAAGCGACAGCAGGATCGTCCAGCGGGTGGCAAGAAGAAGCTGCCAGAAAATATCCGTGAGGGTGAACTGGATCATCGGGCGGCCCTCCGGCGGGTGGCGAAGATGCGATGGCCGATCTGCATTAGGATCAGGCGTAAGGTTATGGCCAGCGCCAGATAGATGGCGGTGGACACGAAATAGGCCTCGAAGGCACGGAAGCTGCGTGATTGGGCGAAATTCGCGGCATAGGTCAGGTCTTCGACAGCAATCTGGCTGACCACGGAAGAGCCCAGCATCACGATCACCACCTGACTTGCCAGTGCGGGCCAGATCTTCTGCAATGCGGGCACCAGAACGATATGGCGGAAGGTCTGGACAGGGCTCATGGCCAGCGAGGCCCCTGCCTCGAACTGCCCCTTGGCCACGCCCTTGATCCCGGCACGGATGATTTCGGCGCTATAGGCACCCAGATTGATCACCATCGCCAGCATTGCGGCCACAACCTCGTTCATCTGTATGCCGATCGCAGGCAGGCCGAAGAAGATGAAAAACAGCTGGATCAGGAAGGGTGTGTTGCGGATCAGTTCGACATAGATGGCAACACAGGCCCCAAGGCCGCGCGGCCCCGAGCTGCGGGCCCATGCGCAAAAGATGCCGAGCGCGATGCCGACCGTGCCGCCCACGGCAATCAGCTGGACGGTCATCCAGACGCCCGACACGAAGACCGGCCAATAGGTGGCCAGCCAGTCGAAGTTGAAGTGATAGGTCATGAGGAGGTCCGTCAGCGGAAGGGGGCCTCCGCGCAAGAGGCGCGCGGAGGGGCGGTCTGTGCGTTACAGATCGGCAGGCAGATCCATGCCCAGCCATTTCTCGCTGATCGCGTTCAGCGAGCCGTCGGTCTTGGCGGCGGCGATGATATCATCGACCTTGGCCAGAAGCGCAGGCTCGTTCTTGTTCAGACCGATATAGCAGGGCGAATTCTTGATGAGGAATTTCATCTCGGGCTTTTTCGGTGGATTGCGCTCCAGAATAGCGGCAGCCACGACATTGCCGGTGGCAATCGCGTCGACCTGTCCCGACAGGAAGGCCGAGATTGTGCCGTTATTGTCCTCGTAGCGCTTGATCGTGGCCTCCGGGGGCGCGATCTTCGACAGCTCGAGATCCTCGATGGCACCACGGGTGACGCCGACGACCTTGCCCGAAAGATCATCGGCAGAGGCAATCGCCAGATCGGCAGGGGCAAAGACACCGTTATAGAACGGGGCATAGGCGGTCGAGAAATCGATCACGGCCTCGCGCTCGGCGTTTTTGCCCATGGAGGAGATCACCAGATCGACCTTGCCGGTCTGGAGATAGGGGATACGGTTGGCCGAGGTGACCGGCACCAACTCCAGTTTGACGCCCAGCTTCTGGGCGATCAGCGCGGCCATATCGATATCATAGCCCGCCGGTTTCATATCCAGCCCGACCGACCCGAAGGGCGGGAAATCCTGCGGCACGGCCACGCGCAGCGTTCCGGCTTTTTCAATATCGGCAAGCCCGTCGGCGCTGGCAAGTTGCGGGGCGGTGGCCAGTGTCAGGCAGGCGGTAACGGCCAGTAGGAGGCGTCTAGTAATCATAACTTTGGGTTCCCTATTGGAGGATGCCGATTGGTTGATTGTTCCCATCGTCTCCGGCATCGAGACGTAGGGTAGAGCGGAGCGCCGCCAGCGGCGTGGGCGCGATGTCGATGGCCAGCCCCTTCTCGACATCTTCGAGATGCTCGAAGGACAGACGGGCGGCGTCTTTCATCCGGCCCGCACAAAGGGCGTCATGGATGGCGACATGGTCATCATGGCTGGCCAGTGCATTTTGCGAGGACTGGTAACGCAGCGAGATCAGGATGGTACGGGCCGTCAGGTCACGCATGATTTCGGTCAGCGCCTCGTTGCCGGATTGCGCGATGATGCGGACATGGAAATCGCCCATCAGATAGGTCAGTTGTGCCTTGTCGCCTGCGGCGATGGCTTGGCGTTCCTCTGCGATATGGGCGCGGATGGGAGCCAGTTGTTCGGGGGTGAAGCTGGGGGCCGTGTCGAGATAGCCATATTCCAGACAGCGCCGCGCCGCAAAGACCTGCGCGGCCTCCTCCGCGTCGGGAATATTGACAAACCACCCCTTGCGCGGGCGGGAGGCGATGATGTGGCGCGCTTCCAGACGTTGCAGAGCTTCACGGATTTTGGTGCGCGAAACGGCAAAAGCTTCGGCCAGCTCGTTTTCGGAGAGGCGGCTTCCGGGGGGCAGGCGCCCCTCGATGATAGCGGTCAGGATTGTGGTTTCTATTCCCGTCGGCACGCTGGTCGATCACCTTGTTGTCCAATCTTGTATACCACAGAGGACGACCGGAACCGGGAGGCAACCGAAAGAGGCCCGTAGCCTGTGGTTTTGCAAGGCGGGGCGGGAGACGCCTAAATTATCATCATTATTGCGCCCCATCTGCCGCCCCTAGGAGCGAAAAGGAAAGGCGCTGAGACGCGGGGGAGGGCCGCCGGGCTGATTGGAAAAGCGGCAGGTGCGGAGGGCGAATGCGATGGGGCGTTCTTCGTTCCGAAACAGGGATGGGCGGGAAGCGCGAAGAATCCGGCCTTATGCGGCCATGCCAGAGGCAGTCTTGGCCGCGCATTCTGGGGCATTAAAAAACGACAGAAGGCGCCCCGTCGCGGGAAGGGGGCGAGATGCGGCGCACAGGAGCGCCGCATCTTGAGGAATGCGAAGATGCTCCGCCCGTAGGGGCCTGTGCATCCTTGAGGTACGAAGGGGGTTACTCTGCCAGCACTGTGTCGACATTCTCGCGGGTGACGGGCAGCCAGGGGACATAGTAATGCTGGCTGGTGCCGTCTTCCCATGCAAGGCTGCCGCCATTGACATCCCATACCTTCGCTGCGGGGGTGTAGGAGGCGCCCGACAGCTTGCGCAGCGCAAGATCCACCGCGCCCTGCGCCTGACCATGCGCGTCTTGCAGGATCGACATTGCCTGATCGCCGTTCTTCACCGCCTGAAGCGCATCATGAATCCCGTCGACCCCGGCGACCGGCAGGCTTTGGGGATCAAGGCCATAGCTGCGGATGGCTTCGATCGCCCCGACCGCCATCTCGTCATTTTCGGCCAGCACCCCTTGGATATCACTGCCATGCGATGTCAGCAGGTTTTCCATAAGGGTGATCGCCTCGGCGCGCGACCAATTCGCGGAATTCTGCCCGATGACCGTCACACCGGGGTTTGCGGCCAGAACATTCTGGATCCCCTGAAGGCGCTGGACCTGTGCCGATTGTCCGATCATGCCTTCCAGTATGACCACTTTCGCCTCGGGGCCTGCCCGCGCGATGATCGCCTTCGCGAGCAGCTCTCCCGCCTCGACATCGTTCGAATTGATGTAGGCATCATAAAGGGACGTATTCGACACGACGGTGTTCGAGCCGAAAACAGGAATACCTGCCGCCTTGGCGCGCTCGATCGGATCATTGCCCGCATCGATATCCACCGGAATGAAGATGATGGCATCGTATTTTTCGGTGATCACGGTATCGAAGAGGTTCGATTGTGTCAGCATGTCCTGCCGCCCGTCGAGGATCGTCAGTTCGGCCTGACCTGCCTTGAGGGCGGGATGCGCCTTGGCCGCATCCGCCCAGAGCACGTTATATTCCGTGTTCAGGCTCTGGACGATGGCGGCAATCCGCAGCGGTTTGGTCTGGGCCATGACCCGCCCCCCCATCGCGCCCATCGCCAGTAGCCCGACGCCTGATGCCAGAAGCTGGCGTTTGTTCATTTTCATGGGATTTTCCTCCTCCCTTGCGGCCGTGGCCGCGCTCCTTGGTAAGATGCAAGATCGGGGCCGCGCTCAGCTATGGCGGGACCGTGACCGGTCGATCATGACGGAGAGAACAATGATCGAGCCCTTGATGATTTGCTGGTAGTAGGACGACACCCCCAGCAGATCGAGGCCGTTGCTGATCACCCCGATCATCAGGACACCGATCAATGTATAGCCAATCCGGCCAACCCCTCCGGTCAGGCTGGTGCCGCCGATGACGACGGCTGCGATGGCATCCAGCTCGTATCCCAGACCGGCTTGGGGCAGGGCCGCCGTCGTGCGCGCGGTCAGCATGACCCCCGCAAGACCGGCAAGCGCGCCCATGATCACATAGACGGAAAATACGATACGCGCCGGATTGATGCCGCTGGTTCGCGCGCTTTTGGGGTTGCCCCCGACCGCATAGATCCGGCGTCCGTAGACCGTATATCGCAGTACGAAAGCCGCGATGGCAAAGACGATCGCGAAAAGGACGACCGGCACCGGAATGCCGGCAACCACGCCTTGCCCCAGCCAGCGGAACTCTCCGCTGAGATTGGCGACGGGGCGTCCGCCACTATAAAGCAGTGTCGCACCACGCGCGACGCTCAGCATCCCGAGTGTCACCACAAAAGCCGGAACCGCGAAACGGGCGATGAGCACGCCATTGAGTGCACCGCAGGCCATGCCGGTCGCGGTGCCCGCAAGAACTGCGAGGACGGGGTTCATGGGGGCGCTTCCTGTCACCAGGCTGGCGGCCACCGCGCCGCTGAGAGCCAAGATCGCCCCGATCGAGAGGTCGATCCCCGCGGTCAGGATGACGAATGTCATACCGACCGCGAGCACCCCGTTGATCGAGACCTGACGCAAGACATTGAAAAGATTGTTCGGTGAAAGGAAGTTTGGCGAAATGATCGCCAAGGTGACGAGCAGTATGATGAACGAGAGTACGATCCCGTAACGGGTCAGAATGCTGCCCAGACTGACGGTCTGCGTTGGACTTTGTGACATCCTCATGATCTTCTCCTCCTAGAGATTAGGTCAGCTCACGAGGCCAGATGGACGAGGGTTTCCTGCGTGGCGTCCTGTGCCCGCACCTCTCCGGCGATCCGGCCCTTGCGAAAAACAACGATCCGGTCGGCATTGGCCAGAATCTCGGGAATTTCGGACGAGATCATCAGGACGCATTTTCCCGCCTTCACGAACGCGTCGAGAAACGCATAGATCTCGCGCTTGGCCCCTTCATCCACGCCTCGGGTGGGTTCGTCGCAGATCAGGATACGCGGGTCTGTTTCAAGACAGCGCGCAAGAACCACCTTTTGCTGGTTGCCGCCGCTCAGGAACTGTACGGGGATTTCAGGCGAGGCGGCTTTGATGGAAAAACGCGCCATATGCGCCTTGACGCTCTGCGTCTCGCGCGCCTCATCCATGACCCCGGCTTTCGCATATGCGTCAAGGTTGGCGACGGTGATGTTATGGGCAACCGACGCTGTCAGGGAAAGACCTGTCTGTTTGCGGTCTTCGGTGACAAGCGAGATCCCTGCCGCGATAGACCGCGCGGGCGCGTTTGCGGCAATGGGTATGCCACCGACACAGACCTCGCCCGTGTCACGCGGTTCGGTCCCATAAAGCGCATTGACAAATTCCGACCGTCCCGAGCCAAGCAGGCCATAGATGCCCACGATCTCGCCCGGATGGACCTGAAGGCTGATGTCTTCGAATTTTCCCGCAGAACTCATGTTTTTGGCATCCAGCAGAGCGGGAGAAGTGTAGAAATCGCGCGGGCTACGACGATGCTCCAGCAGGTCGCGCCCGACGATATGGCGTATCAGCGCCTGCCGGTCGATATCGGCTATGGCACCGCTTTCGACAAAAGCCCCATCACGGAAGACGGTGTAATCATCGGAAATCTCGAAGATTTCTGTCAGCCTGTGGGATACGTAGATAATACCGACGCCATCTGTCGTCAGCCCTCTGATCGCGTCGAACAGCATCTGGGTTTCGCGCTCGCCAATGGCCGAGGTCGGCTCGTCCATGATCAGGATCTTGCTGCGGCGGCTGATCGCTTTGGCGATTTCGACAAGTTGGGCCTGTGCGACCGACAGATCACGCAGTCGGGCGGTTGGCGGAATGTCGAACCGGAGACGTGTCATCAGCGCCTCTGCATCCTCGATCATGCGCCGATCATCTACCAAGAGACCCGCGCGGCGCGGCTCGCGACCAAGATAGAGGTTCTCGGCGACGGTCATGTCCTGAAAGGGGCTGAGTTCCTGTGTGATGATGGCAATTCCGGCCTCCAGCGCCTCGGAGGGCGCATGGAAATCCACCGGTTTCCCGTCCACATGGATCTGTCCCGTGTCGCGGCGCAACTGCCCCGTCAGGATGTTGAGAAAGGTTGATTTCCCCGCGCCATTGCCGCCGCATAGCGCGTTTACCGTGCCCGCGCGAAGCTGGATCGCCCCGTTGCGCAGCGCGGTGACATGACCAAAACTCTTCGCGACGTCTTGCGCCGAAAGTAGGGCGGCTTGTGAACCCACCATTGCAATCTCCTCCTCCATTTGCGCCATCTGCTATGCGGCGCTCTCCTCCGACAGGTCGCCTCCTCCAAGGCGTGACAGGTCTGGTCGATCTCCGTGTCCGATACAGACGCGCATCGAGAGGCGTGACGGGCCTTGATGCGGGATCAGGAGCTTGTGCGTGCTCCTCCATCTGTATATTTGTTGCATTTAGATGCTAATATTCGGTTTTATTGCAGGATCGCGTGTCGAGAAGCGGTTTTCGGGCCACTGCCTGCTGGATGCGTCGGGGGTGATTGCCCGTTGAGACATCCGCATATCTCCGGCTTGGTTTCCCGCAGTCTGTCCGGTCATGCGAAAGGCTTGTTGTGTGAGCGGCTGGCTGTCACAGGGTTATGGTCGGATGCCAGCGCACAAGGCCTGCGTGACGTTTCCGGTTTGCTGTGCCGTGGTGTAGTGCGCGCCTGCGGGCCTATAAATCAAGCGTTTTCGCTTGAAATATACCGGCCCCGCCGGTTGCCTGCCGAGGCTGCGATTTTCTGGCGGCAGATCCTCTGTCAACCGGCCCGCATGCCTGCGGTCCGTCATGGCCTTGTCGGCTGCCACGATGCGCGGCGCCGGCATATGACTGCTGGTCCGGGGCGTTTCGTGATCTTCAAGACGTCGCATAATCGCTCTCTCCCTAATAGCGATTCCAACCTCATATTTGTATTTTTAGGAAACAAATATGAGGTTGGCAAGCGGTTTGCGATTGGCCGGCCGATATTCTGCACCTGCCGCCAAGGCGGTGCTGTCAGCTTTGGTGACAGTGTTGGGCATGCTTTGGGGGGGATGCTCTGACGGTCAGTCCCTTGGGGCGCGACCTCACTGAACGGGCGAAGGCGTTCTATGAGGCCTTAGCGGTCATGCATCGGATCGGTGTAACCGCTTTCCAGCCATCCCGAGAGGTCCAGCCCGGTGAGGTCCGCCGTGCGGATGATGTCGCGCCGGAACCGTTTGTTGAGCTTGGTGATTGTCGCGGCATCCTGCATGGGCACATGACGCGCATCCACCGGCACGATGTATTTCTTTTGCGCGGGCAGGGTATCACCGTAAGAGGTGTCGATCCCGAGGAAAGCACAGACGCGCCGCAGCGTGTCTTGCTCATCTGTCCAGAGTTGGTCGGTGGTCAGAAACAGCAGTTGCTCGCGCGGAAAAACCGTCAGCAGCCGCCGGATCTGCGGGGCATAACAGGACCGCTCCACATAAGAGAAAACGCGATGCACACCGCCTTTGGCGAACCTGACGCGGCATCGTCCGATCAGCGATACGGCGCGGCTGAAGGAATAGGTTTCCTGAGCGCGGGCGCGCTCCATTTTCCATGCCGAGAGCGCGCGATAGGTAGGATGGCGCAAAATGAAAATGAGACGGGCCTCGGGATTATAGCGATGGATGCGCTTCATCGCCTCGGGCCAGTAGAGATAGATCGGCGTGGCTTCCCCGAACAGTTTGGGCTGGCGGAGATCGAAATGGGCATGCAGATCGTCATAGGGCGGGGCCTGCCAGTCGATATCCTCACGGTCGAAAAAATGGATCTCTTTCTGTTTGGAAAAGGCCAGATCGGGGTGCTTGAGCAGCTTCGCCCGCAATGCTGTCGTGCCGCCCTTCTGGGTGCCGGCTATGAAAAAATCCACTTGTCTGTCTGGCATCGCTCGGCTCTTGTCGGTGTCATCAGGCGCGGAATCTGAATATTCGCAGCCTGCGATATATAACAAGTCGTATCCGGTCGATCCGTCGTATAAAGTTGCAAACCGTGGCGGAAAGTCTCGGGCAGGGGGGCAGCCTGCGCCATAGGAGCCGCCCCAAGGCTTTGCGGATGGTCCATGTTTTGAACGGGGGCGCTATGCTCATTCGTGTGGGTGACGAGAGGACCGATACTCTCAATATTGTACTGGCCGGGTTCCTGTCCTCGATCGCGGGCGGATTGAACGCCGTGGGTTTCCTGATTTTGGGCACCTTCACCGCGAATATGACGGGCAATGTCTCGATGATGGCGGATGATCTGGCCGATGGACGAGTGGGGGTCGGGCTTTCACTTGCGGGGCTTGTGATCGCCTTTATCGCGGGTGCCTTCGCGGCGGCGGTGATGGTCAATCTGGGCGAGCGCCGCCGGATGCGCATGGTCTATGCGCTGGCCATCGGTGTGGAAGGGCTTGTGGTGCTGGTATTGGGGGCGGGCCTGCTGTGTGGTGGCGCGGGGTCGGGGGCCGCGCTTGTCGGTTTAAGCGTCGTCATGGGGGGGCAGAACGCGGTCACCACGATGATCTCGCGTTCGAAAGTGCGCACCACCCATGTTTCGGGCATGGCAACCGATATCGGCATCGAATTGGCCGCGCTGATCGGGCCAAAGCCGTTACGCGGCGATGCCCTGCCCAAGCTGCGCCTGCATAGTGTGACGCTTGCGGCCTTCGCGTCGGGCGGTATTCTCGGGGCGCTGCTGTTCGATCTTTGCGGGGCGTGGCTCTTTGTGCTGGCGGGGGTGTCCCTGGTGGGGATCTCGTTGGCCGAGATCTGCTGGGCACGGAAATATGTGCCATAGACAAAGGGGCCGGAAGACCGGCCCCTTCAGAGTTTGATCGCGGCTCTGATTAGTTCCAGAAGCCTTCGTCAACATCTTTCGCGTCTTTCAGCTGATCCTCGGTCTGCGAGGTCACAACCACATATTTACCGTCATCGATCGGGACCAGATGGGTTGCATCAACCGGAATGACCACATGTTTGTCACCGATATCGAGGAAGCCACCGACTTCTGCCACCACACCGACCATCTTGCCCTCGGGCGACAGGACGATGTCCTCGATCTCGCCGATATCGTCAAAACCGTCGCCATTCCAATCCGAAGACACGGCGTTCCAGTCCATCGTGTCCCAGGTTTTGCCACTGTCTTTCGCGATGGTGTAGATGTCGCCACCGGTGATGTCGCGCGCACGGATCAGATTGGTCGAATCCGACATATCGAGACCATTCGCCGTGGCTTGGGTGGCCATTTTGGCGGGTGCCGCGGTGTCTGCGGTGGCATTCGCATTGGTGTCTTCTGCATAAGCTGCGCCAGTAGCCAGAGCCAGTGCGACGGCGGTGGTGGTCAGAAATTTCATAATGTTTTCCTCCGTTTGTTCACTGCATGCCCAACGGTTAAGCAATAAATCTGTTCCATGGTTTTTGTAAAAAATCTTATGAATTTTCGAAAAGGCGATCATCGGGGCGGACTTTGCGAGAGCAAGCGCGGCGCCGCGGGGTGGAGGAAAGCAGAAGCCCCCCGCCTGTCTTGCGACGGGCGGGGGGCTGGGCCGGATCGCCGACGAAACGGGTTTAATGGGCGATCATCACATGGCGCACGGTGGAATAGTCTTCCAGAGCATAGGATGACATATCCTTGCCATAGCCCGACTGTTTCATCCCGCCATGCGGCATCTCGTTGGTCAGCATGAAATGGGTGTTCACCCACGTGCAGCCATATTGCAGGCGGGAGGCCACCTGCATGCCCTTGGAGATATCTTTCGTCCAGACGGAAGAGGCCAGCCCGTAATCGCTGTCATTGGCCCAGCCGACCGCCTCTTCGGGCGCATCGAAGGGCGTGACCGACACGACAGGGCCGAACACCTCGCGGCGCACGATCTCGTCGGTCTGCAAGGCACCTGCGACGACGGTGGGTTTGTAGTAAAACCCCGGACCCTCGGGAATGTCGCCGCCAGCGGTGATCTCGATATGGTTGGCCTCGCGGGCGCGGGCCACGAAGCTGGCGACACGGTCGCGCTGGCGCAGGGAAATCAGCGGGCCGATCTCGTTGCGGCTGTCATCTTCATGGCCGAAGGGGATCTCCGCGACGGTCTGGGTCAGGTCGGCCACGAAACGGTCATAGATCCCGCGCTGGACATAGATGCGGCAGGCGGCGGTGCAATCCTGACCGGCATTATAGAAGCTGAACGCCCGCAGCCCCGCGACCGTCGCCTCGATATCGGCGTCGTCGAAGACAATCACCGGAGCCTTGCCGCCCAGCTCCAGATGGGTGCGTTTGATGGTCTTGTTGGCGGCTTCCAGAATTTTGCGGCCTGTGGCGATATCGCCTGTAATCGAGATCATCGCCACTTTCGGATGGTTGATCAGCGCCGAGCCAACCGTTTCGCCACGCCCGAGAATGATATTCACCACCCCTTCGGGCAGGATGTCGGCGAAGATCCTGGCCATCGCCAAAGCCGTCAGCGGCGTTTGTTCCGAGGGTTTGAACACCACCGTATTGCCCGCGCCGATCGCAGGGGCGATTTTCCACGCCATCATCATCAGCGGATAGTTCCACGGCGCGATCGAGGCCACGATGCCGATGGGATCGCGGCGGATCATGGAGGTGTGCCCTGCAAGATACTCGCCCGCCACAGGCCCCGTCATGCAGCGCACCGCCCCTGCAAAAAAGCGGAAACAGTCGATGATGGCGGGCAGCTCGTCATTCAGTGCCAGCGGGCCGGGCTTGCCGCAATTCAGGGCCTCCAGACCGGCCAGCGTTTCGGCCTCGGCCTCGATGCGTTCGGCAATTTTCAGCAGGTAGCCCGAACGTTCTGCCGGTGTGGTGCGCGACCAGCCCGCAAAGGCGGTTTCGGCGGCGCTGACGGCCTCTTCGACCTGTTGCAGCGAGGCTTCCGGCAGGGTGGTGATCACCTCGCCCGTGCGCGGATTGAGGATCTGCTCTTCGGTTTCGGTGCCAGCCACAAGGCGGGCGCCGATCAGCATCTGCTTATCCATGAAAATCTCCCAGTTATTTCTCGGAACCGGCGGTATGTTCGCCGTCTTTTGTCAGGTAGTAGGCGGCAAGGATGGGAAGCACGGTGACCAGCACCACCACCATCGCCACCACATTGGTCACGGGGCGCTGACGCGGTCTTACAAGCTCTTCCAGCATCCAGATCGGCAAGGTTGTCTGGTTGCCCGCGGTGAAGGTGGTCACGATGACCTCGTCGAAACTCAGCGCGAAGGCCAGCATGCCGCCCGCCAGAAGGGCGGTTGCGATATTGGGCAGGATCACCAACCGGAAGGTTTGCGCCCCGTCTGCGCCCAGATCCATCGCCGCATCGATCAGCGATCCCGACAGCCGCCGGAAACGGGCGACGGCATTGTTATAGACGATCACGATACAGAAGGTCGCATGCCCCAGCACGATGGTCCATGTGCTGAACGGGATATCCAGCAACGAGAAGGCCGAACGCAGCGAGATCCCCGTGATGATCCCCGGCAGGGCGATGGGCAGGATGACCAGAAGCGAGATCGTCTCGCGCCCGAAGAACCGCGATCTGGCAACGGCTGCGGCGGTCAATGTGCCAAGGATCAGTGCCAGAACCGTCGAGATTGCGGCCACCTTGACCGAAAGCCCCATTGCCTCCCACACATCCGCACGTCCCAAGGTCACGCCGATCCATTTGGTGGTAAAGCCGGGCGGGGGCCACTGGAAGCTCTTTTCCTCCGTCGAGAAGGCGTAGAGGAAGATCAGGGCAATCGGGGCCAGCAGGAAGAAGAGGCCCCCGAATGCGGCCAGTTTCAGGCTGGTTGGCGAACGGATCTCAGAGTGCATCGAAAGCTCCCATTTTGCGCGCGCCCCACAGGTAGATTCCCATGATCACGATCGGCACCACAGTGAACGCCGCCGCGAGCGGGATATTTCCGGCGGTGCCCTGCTGGGTATAGACCGCCTGACCGATGAACAGGCGCGAGTTACCGACGATCTGCGGAACGATGTAATCGCCGAGTGTCAGCGAAAAGGTGAAGATGGATCCTGCGACCACCCCCGGCAAAGCCAGCGGAAACAGGACCAGCCGGAAGCTCTGTCTTGGGGTGGCCCCCAGATCTGCTGCCGCTTCGGTCAGGTCTTGCGAGACACGTTCCAAGGCGGCCTGTACCGGAATGATCATATAGGGTAGCCAGATATAGAGAAAGACAAGGAAGGTGCCCAGATAGCTGACCGAGAGCGAGTTGCCCCCGATGACGGGGATCGCCAGCACAGCCTCGAGAAGCCATGTCAGATGCAGTTTGGCAAAGACCCAGTTCAGGATGCCTTCCTTGGCCAGCACCAGTTTCCACGCATAGACTTTGACCAGATAGCTGGACCAGAGCGGTAGCATGACCCCGATGTAAAACAGTGCCTTCCATTTGCCCTTGGCGTAGCGGGCGGCAAAATAGGCGATGGGAAAGGCCAGAACGGCTGCCGCCAGCGTGACGGCGCCGGCCATGCAGACCGTGCGCAGGATGATGTCAAGATTATAGGGGCGCAGAAGCTCGCCATAGGTCTTCAGAGTGAACTCATGCACGATGACGCCGGAAAACTCGTCGATCGCGAAAAAGCTCTGCAGCAGTAAGGCAAGAAGCGCGCCGATATAGACGATGCCCAGCCAGAGCGTGATGGGCAGCACCATCAGAAAGACGAACATTCTCGGATGGCGGATGATCCAGTCGATCAGCCGTGCCAGAAGGCCGGAGCGCGGGCGGAAGATCGCGGCTTGCGACAGGGGCGCGCTCATCCGTCGCGCTCCATGATATGCACCCGCGCAGGGTCCCACGAGATCGCGGTGGTTTCGCCGATCTGCGGCGCATCCTCGCGGGCGGGAACCAGCGCGGTCAGGCTCTGGCCGTTCAGATCCAGCACCAGTTTGGTGACGCGCCCGTGGAAGAACCGCCCGCGCACCGTGGCCGCACGCCCTGCCGGATCAAGCACGATATCCTCGGGCCGCAACGACGCCCATTGTCCCGCCGGTCCGCCTCCTGCCAGATCGGCCGGAAGCACGTTGGAAGAGCCGACGAAATCCGCCACGAAACGGGTATTGGGGCGGCGGTAGATCTCTTCCGCGCTGCCGACCTGCTGGATTTTGCCATGAGCAAACACCGCCACCCGATCCGCCATCGAGAGCGCCTCGTCCTGATCATGGGTGACGAATACGAAGGTCAGTCCGAGCGCGCGTTGCAATTTGCGAAGCTCTTCCTGCATCTGCTCGCGCAGCTTCAGGTCCAGCGCGCCCAGCGGTTCGTCCAGCAGGACCACACGGGGTTTGTTGACCAAGGCACGGGCCAATGCCACGCGCTGGCGCTGTCCACCAGACAGCGCGCCCGCGCGGCGCTGGCCATAGCCGCCCAGCTCGACCAGCTCCAGCGCCTCTTCGGCGGCACGGTGACGCTCGGCCTTGCCGATCCCTTTGACGCGCAGCCCGAAGGCCACATTGTCGCGCACATTCATATGCGGGAAGAGCGCGTAATTCTGGAAAACGGTATTGACGTTGCGCAGATAGGGCGGCACGCCCTCGGCGCGTTCGCCGAAAATTGCGATATGGCCTGCGGTGGGTTGCTCGAAACCGGCAATCAGCCGCAGGCAGGTGGTCTTGCCAGAGCCGGACGGCCCCAGCATGGCGAAAAATTCTTCGTCGCGGATCGACAGGTCGACCTCGTCCACGGCCTTGACGGGTCCGAAATGGCGTGACACGCCCCGGAAGGTTACAGCATCTGTCATGTTTGGTCTTTCAGGCAGGGATGCCCGAACCCACAGGGGAAAGGGGTTCGGGCAAATCTGATGTGATCAGCGGCCGCCGATCACACCGATATAGTCAGAGACCCAGCGGTAATAGGGCACGCAATTGCCCTGACTTTCACAGCTGGATACCGGCGTTTGCCAGAACCGGATCCGGTCGAAATCGTCCAGACCATTGGCCGAGCAGCCCTCTGCGGTCTGTTTACCGGAGCCGTCGGTGCAGGCCGAGGGCACCGAAGGGACGGCCCCGAACCATACCGACAGATCGGACTGGAGGTTGGAATTGAGCGAATGCTCCATGAAGGCATAGGCGCAATTTGGATGCTTGGCCTCGGAATGCAGCATCAGCGTATCGGCCCAGCCGGTCGCCCCTTCCTCGGGGATCACCGACGCGACCGGCACCCCGTCGGCTTTCAGCAGGTTGACCATGAACGGCCAGGACGATGATGCGACGACCCCCTCGTTCTTGAAATCGTCGATCTGGATGAAGGCATCATGCCAGTAGCGCGACACGAGTTTGCGCTGGCCACGCAGCAGATCAAGGGCTGCGGCATATTGGTCCTCGTTCAGCTCGTAGGGGCTGGTGATGCCCAGTTCGGGCTGGTGGGCCATCAGATATAGCGCGGCATCGGCAATATAGATCGGCCCGTCATAGGCCTGCACCCGCCCTGTATTGGCCTTGCCATCGGGCAAGGTCATGGCCTTGAAGACCACCTCCCAGCTTTTGGGCGCGTCGGGGAAGGTCTCGGTATTATACATCAGGACATTCGGCCCCCACATGAAGGGGGTGCCGTAATGTACGCCCTTGACCGTATGCCACGGCGCGTCTTTCAGGCGGTCATCCACGCGCGACCAGCTGGGAATGAGGTCGGTGTTGATCGGCTGCACACGTCCGCCCGCAATCAGCCGCAGCGAGGCATCGCCCGACGCGGTCACCAGATCGAAGCCGCCCTCGTTCATCAGGGCCACCATCTCGTCCGAGGTATTGGCCGTCTTGATCTCGACCTTGCAATTCGTGCTCTGTTCGAATTTGGTCACCCAGTCATAGTCCGGATCGGTCTCGCCGCGCTCGATATAGCCCGGCCATGCGACAATCGAGACGGTCCCTTCGCCCGGTCCGAGCGTGGTCAGCATATCCGCCGCCTGTAGCGGAACGGAGCTTGCGGCAAGCAATGCAAGGCCCGAGACACAGGCGCTTAAAATCGGTTTCATCATGGCTTTCCCTGTTGCAGCGGGAGTCACGGCTCCCTTGCACACAACCCTGTGAAACTCCTTTTGCTTTCACAAATTCAATTATCAGGTTTCAGGTATCGGAAATGCCGATACCGAAGAATTACTTCATGTTTTTATGGGCTTGTGCCGTCAGAATAAATTCTCTTGTGACGCGGCTCAGCGGGGCACCTTTGCGCCAGACAGTTCCAACCTGCACAACTGGTAGGCTTCCGGACACATCGCGCGACACGATGCGGTCCCCCTCAAGCGACCAGCGCCGGTAGACCATTTCGGGCAGCAGCGCGATTCCCGCCCCCGTGGCCACAAGCGAGCGGACCGCCTCGACCGAGCGGGTGCGGAAGGCAACCCGCGGGCGGGCCCCGAAGGCCGAAAGCAGCTTGCGCGTGGCCTCTTCGATCTCGTCGATTTTCAGCATGATCATCGGGGCATCGGTGAGATCCTCGATAGAGACCGAGGGGCGCGTGGTCAGCTCGTGGCCGTTGGGCAGCCATAGCTGATAGGGAGATGTGTCGATGATTTCGGTATGCAGCGCCATCCGGTCGCGCATATTGGAAGCCACCATCACCGCCACATCCAGCTCGCCGCCGACCAGAAGATGTTCGAGATAGTCGCCGCTATCTTCAAGGGCGGTCACCTCGACCTGCGGATTGGCGCGGCGGAAGCGGGCCAGAATATCCGACAGCACATAGCCTGCCACCAGCGAGGTCACACCGATATGCAACGTGCCGGTCAGGGCCTCGCTTTCCTGTGTCAGGGCGTGACGGGCATCGGAGACACCGGCCAGGATGCCGGTGGCATGGCGCAGGAACTGGTGCCCTTTATGGGTGATGTCCAGCCCGCGCGGATGGCGGGTGAACAGCGCCACGCCCAGATCGGTTTCCAGTTCGCGGATGGCTTCGGTCACCGCCGATTGCGAGATCGCCAGCGCCTGCGCCGCCCCCGATACGGTGCCGGTTTCGGCCACAGCAATAAAATACCGCAGTTGTTTGAGTGTGAATGCCATCGCCTGCCGCCTGCGCGCAACGCCTCTGCGCTGCGCTATCTGTCCCGATTTGACGCGCCCGCGCAAGGGCCTGTCTGCCGGTCGGCGCTTCGGGGCCTAAGGGAGGGACCAAGGGCAAGGACCGGACACCCGGCGCCTATTTTCCGTCGCAAAGCTTCAGCAGCACGATGCCAAAGAGGATGCTGGCCACGGCGATCAGCCGTGCGGCTGTGGCCTGTTCGCCCAGAAACGCTATCCCCGCCACCACGGCCCCTGCGGTGCCGATACCCGTCCAGACGGCATAGGCCGTGCCCAGAGGCAGGGATTTCATCGCCACCGCCAGCAAGGCGAAACTTGCGATCATGGTGAGGACGGTGATGATGCTGGGAACAAGCAGGGTGAAACCGTCGGATTTTTTCATATAGAACGCCCAGACGGTTTCAAGGATGCCTGCGCAAAACAGAATGAACCAGGCCATTGGGCTCCTTTACGAAGGGGTTGGAGGGACAGGGAGCGTGTCGGGGAAGATCCCCGCCGAGGTCTCGGCCCCGTCATCGAAGCGCGCCAGATAGTCTACGATCAGATCGCGATTCACGGCAAAGCCTTTATACTCGGCCAGCGCCGGATCGAGATCGCGCAGCACGCGGTGCAGGCGGCGGGCCCATTTGGGCTGGGTGCAGATATCTTCGAGGCTCAGCAGATAGCAACGGATCGGGAATACCAGCGCATTCGAGCGCGGCAGGCGGAGGAAGGATTGCAATTCGACCCGCAGGAACTGTTTGCGCCCGACATTCTCGGCGGTGAGTGTGCGTTTCTCCGGTCCCCAATGCGGATAGTTTTCGGGGCTGGTGTCAAGGCGTGGATTGACCGTCATGGTCCAGTTGAGGCGGCGATAGCTCTGGCCCTGCTGCACCGCCAGCAGGAATTTCAGCGCCTTGGTAAACACCCCCATCTCTCCGGCTTTCGGTACGGGGGCGTGCCATTCGAAGAAGTTCATGCCGATATCGAAATCCAGCGACCAATCGGCCTGACTGGTGATCATACCGGCATCCATCCACAGATTGCCCTCGCGTTCATGCAGCAGCGCGAAATCGCCTTGGGCCTGACGGGTAATATATTCCATCGGGCCATAGGGCAGGGTCGCGGCCTCCAGAAAGGTAAAGCGCTGCTCGATGCCGAGAGGGCGGTTGATCCAGTGCCAGCGGTCTCCGTCACGATTGAGCGTGAACAGCTCGGGATAGTCGCGCGCCTTGGCCTGCATGATGCATTCCAGCAGATCCCAACCGGCCAGCTCCATATGTGGCAGCGACTGGCAGCGCAGCGGGTCCTGCGCCAGAGTGATCTCGCGGTCCCGCATCTCGGAGACGTAATGTTCATCGACATCGAAGGCAAACTCGAAGGGCGTGCCGGTCGGGCCGCCCGGATGCTGTTCGATATTGACCGAATACATGTAGCTGTCTTGGTCGAAGGGGAAGGGAAAACGGCGGATGGCCTGTGGCGAGTTGTAGAAGGTGTAATCGCCACGGAAGGTCTCGTCATTGAAGCGCAAAGTCATGGGATGTCCTTACAGATCGAGGGTGAGGTCTTCGCCGAGAAAGCGCGACATGCAGGGCATGATCTTGGTCTGTGCGGCGCGTTCGTCTTCGCTGAGCCAGTGATCATGGTGCAGGATGCGCCCGTGGCACGCGCGCACCGCCGTTTCGCAGCGACCGCAGGCCCCGCCACGGCAGGACCAGTCAATGGGCACATCCGCCGCCTCGATCGCCTCAAGCAGGCTCTGATGCGGCCCGACGGTCAATGTCCTGCCCGAACGCCCTAGCGTGACCGAGAAAGCAGCCCCCGGTGGCGGGGCAGCAAAGGCTTCGGAATGCAGATGCGACTGCGGCCATCCCAGACGTGCCGCCGTGGCTTCCACTGCCGTGATCAACCCCTCCGGCCCACAGCAGAACACATGGGTTCCGGCGGGTTGCCCGTCCAGTAACGTGGCCAGATCCATGCGGTTGCCCTCGTCCGAGAAATGCAACGAGATGCGGGAGGATCGGGGCAGCAGGCCCAGTGCTGCGGCCTCCTTGCGCGAGGGGGCGGCATAATGCAGCGCCCAATCCAGATTGAGCCGGTCAAGCTGCCGGATCTGCGCCAGAAACGGCGTGATGCCGATGCCTCCCGCGATCAGCAGATGGCGTTTGGCGCGCGGATCGATGGCAAAAAGGTTTGCGGGCATCGACACCCGAAGGCGATCTCCCTCGCGCACTTTCTCGTGCAGGAACCGCGAGCCGCCCCGCCCTTGCGGGTCCAGCCGGACCGCGATCTCGTAGCCCGAAGGGTCATGCGGGTCGGAAATCAGCGAATAGGAGTTGCGCCGCAGCACGTCGCCATCGGGCATCTCGACCACGATATGGGCGCCGCCCGAGAAAAGCGGCAGCGGGGTTGCGGCCTCGAAACGGAAGAGTTTGACCTGCGGCGTCAGGGCCTGCACCCGTGTGACGGTCAGCGATAGGGCGGTCATGGACGGATCTCCTGCGGGTCCGGCCTCTGGCCGGGGGTTTCGGCATCGACACAGACGCCCTGAAACACGCCCAGTCGGCGCGAGAAATGGTCGCGTACGAACAGCGCCAGACCGCAATGGGCGCATATGAACGGATCGGTCAGCACATCTTCGGTAACCCCTTTGCAATGCACGCATTGCACCGCCCGTGCGATATGGCCGCGATGCTCGGTCTGGATCATCTCGGCGGCGATGCCCGCGCCAAGCGCGCGGGCGCTGACCCTGCCGATCAGCCCTTCGCTGCCCGCAAGGCACAGGCGGGTGGCGACGCTTGCCTGTGCCAGAAGCCGGTCCAGCCGTGGCAGGGCGGCGGCCAGATCGGGTGCCTCGCCATAGCTGCGGCAGGGCAGGGCGGCAAGTTTCGGGCCATCGGGGCTGTCTTGCGGTATGAAGAGGATATGCGCCTGTTCGAGACAGCCGGGGATATGCTCGGACAGGGCCAGAAGGGCAGCCCCACCCGCGCCATCCGCCACACAAAGAAGCGGAGCACCGCAGGGCGGCTGCAATGTCCCGTAGGTCGGGCGGGTGGCGATGGAGGGGGTGAATGCGGTTGCCATGAAAGACCTTCTTCTGGAAGCATGTCACGTCATGCGGCGATCACGCGCGCGGGGCGGGTCGCAGTGGGGCGGGCCCTAGCCTTTGGCTGTGCGGCGCAGTTTCTGCGGATCGTGGAAAGGCATCTTGGCGGCCACCGCGCGGATCTCGCCGGTCGGGTTCTGCACGACGAGCGGCGTGCCCGGCACGGCGCAGTCCACCGGCATCCGCGCCATGCCCACCGTATGGTTGTTCAGCGGCGAATGCATCGAAATGGTCACAACCCCCACCTTCTTGCCGTCTTTCAGCAAGGGGGCCCCTTCGACCGCGGGCTGCGTGCCTTCGAGCTTCACGCCATAGATCTTGAACCGTTCCTTGCCCTTCAGGCGGTAATGCTCTTCGGCACCGCGAAAGCCGGTCTTGCCCTTGGAGACGGTGAAGTCCAGCCCCAGCTCCCATAGCGTGTCACCGCAGGGTTCGTCTTCAAACGGATACATTTCCGAATTGTCATAGGGAAAGAACAGCAGCTGGCTTTCGGCGCGCAGCAGATCGAGTGTGGTAAAACGCGTCGGGATGATCCCTATTGCGGCCCCTTCGGCCACGATGGTGTCCCAGATCAGACAGGCATCCTGCCTGCGACAGAAAATCTCGTAGCCGCGTTCGCCGGTATAGCCGGTGCGTGACAGCATGACCGGTTTGCCGAACAGTGTGGTCTGGATATGGCTGAAATAGGCCACATCGCGAAGGCCCGGCACATGTGCCTCCAGATAGTCCACCGCCAAGGGCCCCTGCAGCGAGATGTCGTGCAGATCATCGTCAAACAGCACGGCGGCATTGCGCCCATAGGCCGCCATCGTGAGCGCCTCGAAGCCGAGGCCCGAGCCATGCACCACCATGAACGCATGCGGGCCGGTGCGATAGACCACGCAGTCATCAATGAACTTGCCCTGCTCGTTGAGCATGGTCGCATAGGTGGACCGTCCGGGTTTGAGCGCCTCGATCTCGCGGGTGACGGCACGGTTGATGATATGGGAGGCATGCGGCCCGATGACATGGACCTTCTTGAGCCCCGAAACATCCATCACACCGGCTTTGGTGCGGATGGCCATGTACTCCTCGGTCTGGTCCTTGTCATAGGTCCAGGCGGTGCCCATCCCGCTCCAGTCTTCTAGCTGAGAGCCAAGCGCGCGATGACGGTCGGCCAGCGCGGAAAATCTCCACGATGCGGTCATGTGTTCGTCCTGATGTTAGGGAAGATGTGAGGGAAAGGGTCCGGACCCGTAGTCCGGACACCATCATCATTTTTTGTGGGTCACGGCCCTGTAGGCATGGCCCTCATGTCGCCAGCCGCCGATGACCGCGATGACCACAAGGATCAGGCAGACGATCAGCCACAGGCCCTCGACACTGCCATATCCGGCATAGATCGCGCCGGTCACTCCGTCCCAGCTGGTGGCGTTGAAAGGTGCTTCCATAGATGTAACTCCTGAGTGGGCAGATCATTCTGCGGGGCTGACAGAGGGATGGATGGCTTCGGGATAGGCGGAGGCTGGCACTTTGACCAAATCGAGCCCAAGCTCCTCGGCCTCGCGCGGCACACGCAGCTCGCCCATCAGTTTCAGGACCAGCGAGACGACATAGCCCGGCACGAAGCCCATCACCGCCATGACGGCTGCCCCGATCAACTGTCCGGTGAAGGAGATATGGATGACATCCTCGCCGAAAAGGGCCGGATAGCCCGAGGCCGCGATGCCGACGACAATCACGCCCCAAAGCCCGAGGAAGCCGTGCACTGCAACCGCGCCCACCGCATCGTCAATGCCGCGCCGTTCGATGAACGAGGCCACAAAGGGCATGGCGCAGGCGCCGATGAAGCCGATTGCAAAGGCCATAGGCGGATACCACAGGTCGATCCCTGCCGCGCAGGAGATGATCCCGCCAAGCGCCCCCGACATCATCCAGAACGGATCACGGGTAATCATCCATGCCCCGATAATACCGCCCGCAAAGCCCATAAGGACGTTGAACGTCATGCCCGAAAGCGTCATCGGCGTGCCGTAGATGCTGGCCTCGATCGTGCCCGACCAGCTCCAGCTTTCGCCCGGAACGATGACGCAGCCCATCAGGAAGCCCCAGAAACCTGCAATGATCAGCATTAGCCCGACCAGCGTCATCGGCATGGAATGCCCCGCGATATGGTTGGCACTGCCATCGGCATTGAACTTGCCGATCCGCGGCCCGAGATTGATCAGCACGCCCAGCGTGAAGAAGCCGGCAATGGCATGGACGACGCCCGAGGCTCCGAAATCATGATAACCGAACTTGGTCACCAGCCAGCCATCGGCATGCCAGCCCCATGCGGCGGCCAAGATCCAGACAAAGGCGCCCAGAACGATCGACAGGATGATGAACCCCGTCAGTTTGATCCGCTCGATCACGCCGCCCGACAGGATCGAGGCGGTGGTGGCGGCAAACAGCACAAAGGCGCCCCAGAACACGCCCGAGGACCGGTCGCTGAGATTGGGGCCCATATATTCGCTCCACGGCAGCGCGATGCCATTGGCATAGGCAAAGCCCGAAGTGCCCATCGGCCCTTCCGATCCGCTCAGACCGGTGGGGAAGGCCCAATAGATCCACCAGCCGACAAAGTAGAAGAACGGGACGATCATCGCGAAGGCGAGAATGTTCTTGATCCCCGCAGAAAGCGCGTTTTTGGACCGCGAGGCCCCCATTTCATAGGCAAGAAAACCGGCATGGATCAGCACCATGAGCGGGATGGTCAGAAAGTAGAAGGTCTCAGAGAAGGTGCCATTGGTGGCGGCGACACTTTCCTTGAGCTGGGCAAGCTGTTCAGACAGGGAAGCGAGCTCTTGTTCCAAGTGAGTCTCCTTGTTGGATGTCCTGAAGGCGCGATTCTTGTGGTTCAGACCAACTGACTTTATTGGTTCTTTTTGTTCGTCTAGCCTCGGTGAGAAATTGCCCTTATTGCAACATTAATTCCCATCAGGAATAAAGAGATCCGGTATTTGGCACATATCTAATCGCTCGCCCCCTGCCTCCTGCCTAGTTTCTTGGCGGTTTGTGCCTTAGCGCCAGAAGGACGGGTCGGGCCGGTCGCAGGGGGATTGCAAAGAAAATCCCCGTTCAGCGGCGCTGACGGGGAGAAAAGGCGTAAAATTGGTGCTCTAACGAAGGGACCAGTTCAGCTTTCCTGAAGCAGGAGTTTCTGGTCCTCGACCAGTGAAAGCTTCATGAACTCGGTTGCCTCTTCGATATCGCGGGCGGCGATCGCGTTGAAAAGCCCGTTATAGGCGCGCTGGTAGCTGGCCAGCTTTGCGGGGGTGAGATGGCGTTTATACATCGCCGCGCGGAAGGATTGACGCCGCGCATCCAGCACCAGATTGAAACAGGCGACCAGCAGCGGGTTTCCCGTGCCCAAAGCCAGTTGCCGGTGGAACTCTTCTTCCAGCCGGATGAAGGCGGTGGCATCGGTGCTCATGGCTTCCATCTGCGAGACGATCTCTGAAAGCGCCGTTATCTGTTTGGGGGACATGGACAAAATCGCAAGACGCACGATTTCCGGCTCCAGCACGCCCCGCACGGTCAGCAGATGGAGCGGGCCGGTTTCCTCGGCAACCGGCGAATGGGCCTGTAGCGTGCCAGCCGGATCATAGATCACAAAGGACCCCGATCCCTGCCTGCGCCGGATCATCAGGCGGGTCTCCAGATAATCCAGCGCCTCGCGCACGGTATTGCGCGCAACGCCCAGATCCTGCGCCATCTGCCGTTCCGATGGCAGCCGTTCGTCCTTGGCATATTCACCGGAGACGATGCGGCTGCTCAGGGTATCGATCACATATTGCACGGTCGATCCCGGAAGCGGATGCAAAGCGGATGGAGGTGGTGCAGAGGCTGGCACGAATTGGTTCCTTGAGGCCCGAAGGGACGTCCTGCCTTTTTCATAGGCGGCGGGCGCCTCAAGGTCCAGCATTAAGCGGATGCGCGGCAGCCTAGCTGCGCGGGCGCTCCTTCTTCGGGTCATAATGCGCCACGGGGCTTATTCTGGCCTGCCTGCGCCGCAGATGCCCGTCAAGCTGGCCCACCTCCAAGAGCGTTCCGCTGGCTGAATGGGCCACATCGACCCGTGCCAGCGCAATCGACATATGGCTGCGCGGGGAGCGCATGGCCGAGCACACAACGCCAATCTGCGCCCGTCCCAGACGCAGGCAATCGCCATGCGAGACCGCTTCCTCGCCCTCGATCTCCAGCCCGACAAAGACACGGGCGGGATGCTGCTTGCGCCGGATCAGCGCCTCGCGCCCGACAAAATCGGCGGTTTTCGACTTCAGCGGGACGGTGAAGCCGATCCCTGCCTCGAACGGGTCGGTCTGGTCGTCGAAATCATAACCTGCAAAGATCAGCCCCGCCTCGATGCGCACCAGATCCAGCCCGGCCAGCCCCATCGGGCGCAGTCCGCAAGGCTGGCCCGCCGCCCATACCGCCTCGAAGACCTGTTTGGCGTCACGCGGGTGGCAGAAGATCTCGTAGCCCAGCTCGCCCGTATAGCCCGTACGCGAGACCACAAGAGGAACGCCGTCCGGACCGCCAAGGCGGCCCACCGTGAAGCGGAACCATTCCAGCGCGGTGAGGGCCGGCTGATGGGGCGCGGTCCAGAGAACGGTTTTCAGGATCTTGCGTGCGGCAGGCCCCTGCACCGCGATGTTATGCTGCTGGTCGGTGGAGCTGCGGATCATCACGTTCAGCCCCAGCCGCGCCGCCTCTTCCCGCATCCATGTCCCGCCCAGATCGCTGCCGCCGATCCAGCGGAAATTCTGCGGTCCCAGCCGGAACAGGGTGCCATCGTCGATCATGCCGCCATGCGGGTAGCACATTGCCGAATAGACCACCTGACCGCTGCCGAGTTTCGACACATCGCGGGTCAGCACCCAGTTCAGCAGGGCCTCGGCATCCGGCCCCGTGACCTCGAATTTGCGCAGGGCGGAAAGGTCCATGATCACGGCTTTCTCGCGGCAGGCCCAATAGCTTTCAACCGGATCGGTCTGGGTAAAGCTGTCGGGCAGCCAGAAGCCACGATAATCGGTGAAATTGCGGGTTAGGGGGGCAAAACTGGCGTGGAACCCGCTTTCGCGCGTCATGATAGGGTCATCCTCCGGGGTGGGGCGCCAGGCTGCCGCGCGGGAGAAGGTCTCCGCTCCGCTATAGCTGCGCATATGGATATCGGTCAAATCCCAGCCATTGGCGGCAGAAGTGTCATCGGGGCAGGCCGAAGAGACACAGACCAGATCGGTCAATGCCCGGAGCAGCACATAATCTCCCGGACGTGACCACGGCTCGTCCGCCACCAGAACACCATGCTGGTCAATGGCGGTGTTGAAGAAGAAATTGGCCGCCATCCAGCCTGCGCGCCCCGCAATGTCGTAAGGGGCCAGCGCGGCATTGAAATTCTCGGAGCAGTTCACATGCCCCGGATATCCCAGATCGTCATAATATTTCGCCGAGCAGGCCAGTGCGAAGGCGTCATGACGGCCACAGGTGTCCTGAATGACCTCCACCAGCGGGGTCATGTCCTGATCGAAGTATTTCCCATGCAGGCCCGGCATCGGATAGGCGAGAGCTTGCAGGCTGCGGGTGGTGGTGACATCCAGCGGCAGGGCCTGTCCGCGGTCAAGCTTGCGCGCGTCGAAGCACTGGAAATCGGTGCATTGGCGGCCATCGACATCAATGATCTGGATGTAATCGCCCTTGGCGATCCGGTAGGCGCGCGCCGTGGCCGAGGCGATGCGCAGATCCTGTAGCGGCTCGGCCAGAGGGTCGGGCAGGGCATGGCGCAGCTGTGCCCCGGGATGCGCGCGGTGCAGCAGAAGCCCGATGGGTGTGGCGGTGTTCTGGCTCTCGAAATCCATGACAGGGGCGGGGGCCGCCAGCAGCAGCCATCCCGCAGAACGGGCGGTAAAACGGGCCTGGTCGCCGGCGGGGCTGCTCTGGCCGAAAAGGCCAATCCCCTGTCCTTCAAGGGGAATATTCCGCCGTTCCAGTCCGCGCCTGAGGCGCTCCATGCCGCTCCCTGCGGCGCGCAGAAGCGCCTGTAGGGGGGCAAGCGGGCTATCGGCCCTTGCGCCGATCAGCCCTGCATCGGGGCGCCCGTCCGGATGGGTGACCAGAAGCAGCGCGGCCTGTCCCCCTTCCAGATTGGTGAGCGTGATCTGGTCCCCCTCGGCCAGCCGGACCAGATAGGCCCCGCGCCCCGGGATCGTGTAATGCTCGGTTCCCCGAGGGCGACCAAGGGCCGCCACGCGCCGCGCATGTGTCGGGAGTGGCGCACCGGGCCGGAACAGGGGCAGGTCGGAAAACAGGGTCATGGCGCAGGTCCTGACAAAAAGGGGGGAGCCGGTTCAGTTCTGCAGATAGGCCTGCATGCTGTCATCCAGCGCGTCTTTCCACGGCGTGTGATGCACAGGGGCCATCGTGCCGGTGATGACAGAGCGGTAGCTGTTATCGCGAAAGCCCATGATGTCTTTCTTCTTATGCGCCTTCCATTCGAAGAATGCCTCGCAGGCCCCGTCCACATCGAAGCTGGGATAGTCGGTTTCGGCGATGAGTTCCTTGATATAGTCGCCCTGATAGGTGATGGCGTATTTCACGTCATCCGATGCCTCTTCCGCAGCCTCGCGCGCGGCCACATCGGCCATCATGCTTTGCGTGTCATCGGGCAGGTCGATGCGCCCCAGAATGACATCACGCACAAACCATGCCTGCGCATCGAACATGTTGAAGGTGAACCACTGGTCCTGCATGCCCAGATAGAACAGCTTCGGATTATGCACATAGGCCACGCCTTTATACAGGTCGGCGGTGGCCAGACGGTTGGCGGTTTTCAGGCGCAGATCATCGGGCAGGAAGGGGAAGACATGCCGGTATCCGGTGCATAGGATGATTGCGTCGATGTCTTTGCTGCTGCCGTCCCTGAAATAGGCGGTCTTGCCTTCGACATGCGCAAGCCCCTGTTTCTCTTCCCAGTTTTCCGGCCAGTCAAAGCCCATCGGGGCCGAGCGATAGCAGCTTGTGATGCTGGCGGCCCCATATTTCCAGCATTGCGATCCGATATCCTCGGCAGAATAGGACGCCCCGACCACCAGCACGTTCTGGCCTGCGAATTCACGTGCGTCACGGAAATCATGGGCGTGCAGGATGCGCCCGTGGAATTTGTCGAACCCCGGATATTCCGGCACATTCGGTGACCAGAAGTGACCGGAGGCCACGATCACATGGTCGAATTCCTCCTGATAGACATGATCCTTGACCATGTCATGAATGGTCAGCGTGAAAAGGCCGCTCTGGGGGTCGAAGGAGACCCAGCGGATAACCGAGGAAAACCGGATCCATTTGCGGACATCGGCCTTGAGCACGCGCCCTTCGATATAGTCGAACAGCACGCCGCGAGGCGGATAGGAGGCAATTTGCTTTCCGAAATGTTCTTCGAATGAATAGTCCGCGAATTCAAGCCCTTCCTTTGGTCCGTTGGACCAGAGATAGCGATACATCGAGCCATGCACGGGTTCGCCATATTCATCGACGCCGGTGCGCCAGCTATAGTTCCACAGCCCGCCCCAGTTGGATTGCTTTTCAAAGCAGACCACCTCGGGGATGGGCGCCCCTTTTTCGGCGGCGGACTGGAAGGCTCTGAGCTGGGCAAGGCCGGAGGGCCCCGCGCCGATGACAGCAACGCGCTTTGACATATCTCTCCTGTGCTCCTCTGGCTGGTTTGGACCAATTATAAATTTGGTTCATTTTGCAATACCAATGAGCAATCCAATTATTTTGCTGGTCAACCTTTTTTCTTTACAGGAATATCGGGCGGAGACATTCGCGCGATGAACTGGCATTTAATTATGCAGAGGCTGAATAAATGAGCGGGGCATCATTTGCACAAAGGCTGACAGTCACCGGCACCTTGCCACGATTGCGGTCAAGAAACGGGTCTGCGGTCCGTATCGGGTTCCTGCTGCCCAGAAGCGGGCCGGAAAAGATCTGGGGACAACCGGGTTTGGACGGGGCCTCGCTCTGGAGCGACTGGATCAACGAGCGCGGCGGGCTGATGATCGGCGGGCGGCGGCATCCGGTGGAGATCCTGTCGCATGATACCGCTTCGGGGCCGGAGGCCACGTTGCGCGCCGCGCAAGAGATGGTCGAGACGCATGGGGCCTGTCTGGTGCTGACCCTCGGTGGCAACGAGGTCGGCCCCGCCATCGACTATCTCATGTCGCGCCGCATCCTGACCACGACCCTGCTGCCGACCGATCTGTCGCCCGACCGTCCCTATCTGATCGCCCCCGCCGAGGTGCATCCGCTGTTCAATGTCACGGGGGTTGCACATCTGGCAACCGAATATCCGGGCGCGAAAATTGCCTTATGCAGCCAGAATGACCTGATGGGACTGCCGTCTCTGGCCTGCTACCGCGCCGCCTGTGCTGTGGCGGGACTACCGGTCGTGGAAGAGGTGCTTTATGAGGAAGGCGCTGCGGCAGAAGGCATTGTGGCGCGGATGGTCGCCTCGGAGGCGGATATCCTGTGCTGGTGCTCCTCGACCCCCCCGATGGTCAGGGCGTTGACGCTTGCGGCTTTTGCACAGGGGTTCGGCGGTCAGATCCTGTCCTGCACGGGGGACGGTTACCGGCAGCTTGTTGCGGAAACTTCGGCGGATTTCATGGCCCGCTTTACCTTCCAGTTTCCCGATTTCGATGATCCGGCACTGGCGGATCTGGCCTTTTTCTTCCGGCGCCCGCAGCAGTTTTTCGAGAATTACAATAGCCGCTTCCCCGAAAGCTGGAGCGCGGTCAGCTGGGAATATGCCTCGGTGCTGGATCTGTGGCATCAGGCTGTCGAGCGGGTCGAGACGACATCTCCGGTCTCGGTGCTGGCGGCAATGAAACGCGGGCGGCAGATGCCGCATGCGTTCGGTCCGGCGCGCTGGTGGGGGGATGCGGTCTTCGGGATCGATAACGCGCTTGTCGGCAACTGGCCGGTGGTGCGCCTGCAGGACGGGCATGCACGGATCGTGGCGTTCGCGTCGGTTATCGACTGGCTGGATGCGCATGAGACCGTTCTGGCGGACGAGCTGTCGCGCTTTGGCCAGCTTTGGCACCAGAGGATAGCGGTGCGGCCCCCACTGCAGGATCGGGAGGGCCGAGCGGGAGGGTCGTCCCCTCCCGCCGGATAGGTTAGCTGATCGACAGGCCTTTTTTCATGGCCACCAGATCGATGTCTTTCGCCACGAAAACCGCGCCCGCTTCCAGCGCCTGATCATAGACAGCGGGATCGCTGGTCAGGATGCCCGGCGGTTTGCCTGCGGCGCGGATGCGGCGGATGGCCTCCAGCACCACGCGGGTGACTTCGGGATGCGACGGCTCGCCCGGATAGCCCAGCGAAGCGGCCAGATCGGCGGGACCGACGAAAATCGCATCGACGCCGTCAACGGCGGCCATTGCCTCGATTTCGTCCAGCGCCGCCTTGCTTTCCACCTGTACGATCAGGCAGATCTCTTCGCGGGCCTTCTTGTGGTAGCCCGGCACGGTGGCAAATCGGGTGGCGCGGGTCATGCCCGACACGCCGCGAATGCCGCTGGGCGGATAGGCGACCGCGTCCACCGCTTCTTGCGCCATTGCCGCGCTCTGGACCATCGGCACAAGGATCGTCTGGGCTCCAAGATCCAGCAACTTCTTGATTTCGGCGGCGTTCAGGCAGCTCGGGCGGACGATCGAGCTGGCTTTATACGGCGCGACGGCCTGCAACTGCGACAGCACGGTTGCGGGGTCGATGGGCGAGTGCTCGGTGTCGAACATCAGCCAGTCGAACCCTAGCACGGCCAGCATTTCGGCCACGATCGGATCGCGCAGGCTGCACCAGCAGCCGCGCTGGACTTCAAAGGCTTGCATCGCGGCTTTGAAGTGGTTTTTGGGCATATCGGTCATGATGGGCTTTCTGTGATAGCTTTCCCCGCCCCGCTTGGTAGGGCGGGGCCAGAGAGACTGCGATTGCAGGCGGGGCGTGTGTTATTCGAAGCTGACGCCGATCGCGCCAAGCGGGCCGTAATCGGCAAAGATCACATCGCCCGAAGCAATATCGACGGGGCGGGTGAACGAGCCGCCCAGAACGATATCGCCTTTCTTCAGGCCATCGCCTAGCGGGGCGAGCTTGTTGACCAGCCATGCAATCCCGGCTGCCGGATGGCCCATGATGGCCGCCGACACGCCGCTTTCCTCGATCACGCCGTTTTTCGAAAGCGTCGCCCCGATCCAGCGCACATCCACATCGAACGGGCGGAAGATGCGCCCGCCAAGCACGATCGCGCCAAAAGCGGCGTTATCGGCGATGGTATCGGCAATCGCGCGCGGTACCTGCGTGCGGTAATCGATGATTTCCAGCGCGGGCGTCACGTATTCGGTGGCGCGCATCACGTCATGCATCTGGCACCCCGCGCCTTGCAGGTCTTCGCCCATAACAAAGGCCAGTTCGGTTTCCAGACGCGGCTTGATGAACGTGCCTGCCGGAATGCGCGCCCCGTCCTTGAAGACCGCATCATCCAGCATCACGCCATAATCGGGCTCGGTCATTTTCGAGGCCATCTGCATGGCACGGCTGGTAAGGCCGATCTTGCGTCCGATGATTTTCGCGCCAGCCGCGATGCGGGCATTGGCCCAGCGGCGCTGGATGTCATAGGCGTCTTCCAGCTCCATCTCCGGCCATGTTTTCGACGGCTGGACACAGACTTCGCGGGTTTGCTCGGCCTTCAGGATGGCGTCGGCAGCAGCCTGCCTTTGTTCGTTATTTAGCATGGTAGTCCTCAGTTGGCGGCGACGGTCGCTGCGGCAAGCGAGAGCGCACCTGCGCCCGTGCCCAGCAAGATCACCGCGGTGGTGAACAGGGTCACATTGGCATCACATTCGCCCAGAACGGGCAGCATGAAGGGCGGCACGCCATTGACGTCATCCACAAGCGCCAGCCCCAGCTTCTTGCGCAGCGCCACAGCGGTCCAGAAGCCGCCATAGGCGCAGGCGGCCAGGCCCGCGGAGAGCCAGATCTGCCAGTTCACGCTGGACGCTGTCCAGATCAGACCCAGCGCGATCAGGGCCATATAGACGTAGCTCATCACCTGCCAGACGCAGTGGAACCGGCCATGCGGCGTCCATGAATCGTTGAACCAATGGGTTTTGTTGGAATCGAAGGCGAGCGGAATCGCCGAATAGCCGAGCGTTGCAAGCGTCAGCAGAATCTTTGCCGTAAGCAGCATGGTGTCCTCCCTAAAACTGCGCAAACCGGTCTTCCTCCTACCGGCTTGTGTATCAATAAATGATACAGTGTATGAATAAGTGAGACAGTTGAAACGAGCTGTCAAGCGAT
Organism: Thioclava sp. GXIMD4216; assembly: GCF_037949285.1. Taxonomy (NCBI): domain Bacteria; kingdom Pseudomonadati; phylum Pseudomonadota; class Alphaproteobacteria; order Rhodobacterales; family Paracoccaceae; genus Thioclava; species Thioclava sp. GXIMD4216. The sequence goes on along the minus strand of NZ_CP149927.1, from coordinate 78,910 downwards.
TCATTGGCCCCAGATGCAGGATAAATGATCACTGCTCGGCGAGGCGCAGGCTGAGGTAGTGCAGGCCGGAAGGGCTGCGCCCCGAGACTGTCAATGCGGTCGAAGGGGGCGGGTGGTGCCGTTTTAATCCGAAGGAATGAATAATTATTATCTATTTATTACAATGCCTTGAATTCTAAAAATGATGAAAACTGTTGGTTTTGGCGCGGGTCGGCTGCGAAAATTCATTGACACGAATCCAATGTATCTTAATCATGGTATGGTGTATCGCAGAGCAATACACACATAATTACAGGATCCGGTCTTCTGCAAATGAGGAGTGCAGGCGATAGGAATGATCCGCATTCGGCGCTGGGAGGTTGTCGCCGGATGAACAGGTGCATTCCCGTTGCAAACCGGATCTGTTCAGGGAGGAATTCTATGCTCACCAGACGTCGTCTGTTGAAATCTGCTGTCGCGACCGGTCTTGCCGGTGCGGCGGTGACCGGTTTGCCGATGCCTGCATTGGCCAAGACCCGCACGCTTAAGATCGGATTTGTGACCCCGACCACCGGCCCGCTGGCAATTTTTGCCGAACCGGACCAGTTCGTGCTGGACCAGTATCGCGCCGCGCTCAAAGACGGGCTGGAGGTCAATGGCACGCGCCATCCGGTCGAATTTATCGTCAAGGACAGCCAGTCCAGTTCGAACCGTGCCTCTTCGGTGGCGCAAGAGCTGATCTTCGAAGACGAGGTCGATCTGATCTGTGCGTCGGCCACCCCCGATACCACAAACCCCGTTGCCGATCAGGCCGAGCTGAACGGCGTTCCCTGCATCACCAATGACACGCCCTGGCAGGCGCATTTCTTCGGGCGTGGGGGCGATCCGAAAGTGGGGTTTGACTATACATTCCACTATTTCTGGGGGCTTGAGGATATTATCGCGGTCTTCATGTCGCATTGGGCGGCTGGGGACAGCAACAAGGTCGTGGGGGCGATGTGGCCCAATGATCCCGATGGCAATAGCTGGTCCAACAGCCAGAACGGCTTCCCCGCCGAGATGTCGAAGGCGGGCTACAAGCTGGTGGATACCGGACGTTACCAGAACGGCTCGGACGATTTCAGCGCCCAGATCCAGGCCTTCAAGAAGGCTGGTGTGGAGGTGGTGACAGGGGTGATGATCCCGCCCGATTTCAACACCTTCTGGACGCAGGCCGCCCAGCAGGGCTTTACCCCGAAAGTGGTCGATGTGGCGAAGGCCAGCGAGTTTCCGCAGGCGATGTCGGCGATGGGGCCGCGCGCCGAGGGGCTTTCGGTCGAGGTCACATGGCACAAGAACTTTCCCTTCCGTTCGGCTTTCAGCGGCCAGAGCTGCGAGGCGCTTGCCGCCGCCTATGAGGCCGCAACCGGCAACCCGTGGACGATGCCGCTTGGCACGAAACATTCGCTTTTCGATGTCGCGACCAATGTGCTGAGCCGCACGCAGGATATCGATGATGCGGATAGCATCGTCGAGGCGATCCGCGCCACCGATCTTGAAACCGTTCTGGGACGGGTCAATTTTCAGGACGGTCCGGTGCCCAATATTTCCAAAACCCCGCTGGTTGGCGGGCAATGGAAACTTGGTTCGGGCACGCCGCAGCTGGAAATCGTGACCAATTCCAATGCACCGCAGATCCCGCTGACCGCGCAGATGCTGCCGATCAAGGCCTGATGGTCTGGCGGGTTCACCGGACCCGCCCTCCTACCTATTCATGAAATTTCAAGAGGAGGAAGCGGTGCAACCACTTCTCAGCTTGTCGGGCGTCGAAAAGAGTTTCGGCGCTCTGAAGGTCGCTGACGCGATCACATTCGATCTGGCACAGGGCGAAGCGCTCGGGATTATCGGCCCCAATGGTGCCGGAAAATCGACATTGTTCAATCTGATCGGCGGGGCGCTGAAGCCGAGCGCGGGCACGATCCGGTTTGATGGGGCCGATGTGACCGGCATGCGGGCGTCGGAACGCTGCCGTCGCGGGGTCGGGCGCAGTTTCCAGATCCCGCATCCTTTCGTCGGCATGAGCGTTTACGAAAACCTGCTGGTGGCCAGCCAGTTCGGTGGCGCGGGCTTCGATGACCCGCGCAGCGCCTGCAAGGAGATCCTTGAGAAAACGGGGTTGATCCATCGCGCCAACAAACCCGCAGGCAGTCTGACGCTGCTGGAACGCAAGCGTCTCGAGATGGCGCGGGCGCTGGCGACCAATCCGAAGCTGCTGCTTTTGGACGAGATCGCGGGCGGGCTGACCGAAGGCGAGTGCCACGATCTGGTGGCCACCATCAAGCAGATCCATGCCGGAGGTGTCTCGATTATCTGGATCGAGCATATCGTCCATGCGCTTCTGGCGGTGGTGGACCGGCTGGTGGTGATCGATTTCGGCAAGATCGTAGCCGAGGGCGAGCCGCGTGCGGTGATGGCCGATCCGTTGGTGCAGGAAATTTACATGGGGATTTCGGTCGATGACGAAGCTGCTTGAGACAGAGGGGCTGACCGCGCATTACGGCGATTTTCAAGCGCTATTCGGGGTGGATATGACGGTCGAGCATGGCGAGACCGTGGCCATTATCGGCGCCAACGGGGCCGGAAAATCCACCTTTCTGCGCAGTCTGACGGGGTTACAATCGACCAAGGGCCAGACCATCCGGCTGGACGGGCAGCCGATTGCGGGGCTTGCGCCGGACAAGATCCATAAGGCGGGTCTGGCGATGGTGCCCGAGGGGCGGCGGCTGTTTCCCTCGCTCTCGGTCGAGGAAAACCTGCTGATCGGTGCGGCGGGCAAGCGGAAGGGGCCTTGGGACCTGAAAGCGGTCTATGAGCTTTTCCCCGATCTGGTCGCCAAGAAAAACAACCCCGGGACGGCGCTTTCGGGCGGACAACAGCAGATGGTGGCGATCGGACGGGCGCTGATTTCCAACCCCAAGCTGCTGCTATGTGACGAGATCAGCCTCGGGCTTGCACCCAAGATCATCAAGGACATCTATCAGGCCGTCCCGCTGATCCGCGCGCGCGGCACGGCCATTCTGGTGGTCGAGCAGGATGTCGGGCAGGCAATGGCGGTCGCGGACCGGATCTATTGCTTCATGGAAGGGCGGGTTTCGCTTTCGGGCAAATCCTCCGAGTTGACGCGCGCACAGATCGCGCAGGCCTATTTTGGAACGGAGATCGCGTGATGGTTTGGATCAACGCACTTATTCAGGGTGTGATGTTGGGCGGCCTCTATGCCCTTTTCGCGGCGGGGCTGTCGCTGATGTTCGGGGTGATGCGCTTTGTCAATATCGCGCATGGTGATTTCATCGTGGTCGGCGCCTATCTGATTTTTACCTTCGTCATCAGCTGGGGGCTCAGTCCGGTTGTGGGTGTGGCGATGGTGGTGCTTATTCTGGGGCTTGCGGGCTATATCAACCAGCGCATCCTGCTGAACCGCGCCTTGGGCAAGGATATCCTGCCGCCGATCCTGATCACCTTCGGGATGTCGATCATTTTGCAGAACGGGCTGCTGGAACTCTATTCCGCCGATAGCCGCAAATTGCCGACCGGCATGTTCGAGACCGCCTCGCTGCAACTGAGCGACCAGATTGCCGTGGGTGTGCTGCCGCTTCTGATGTTCGTGACCGCTATCGCGGTGATCTGGGCCTTGCAGCTTGTGTTTTACAAAACGAGCCTCGGGCGGATGCTGCGCGCCACCTCCGATGATGCCGAAATCGTGCCGCTGATGGGCGGTAACCGCGGGCATACTTTCGCTTTGGCGACCGCGCTGGCCAGCGTTGTGGTGGGCATCGCGGGGATCTGGTTGGCGATGAAAACCAATTTCGATCCTGCCGCCGGACCGGCGCGGCTTCTTTTCGCCTTCGAGGCGGTGATTATTGGCGGGCTGGGCAATCTGTGGGGCACGCTTCTGGGCGGGATCATCCTTGGCGTGGCACAGACGCTGGGCGCGCAGGTCGATGCGGGGTTCCAGATTTTGGCAGGGCATCTGGTTTTCCTGCTTGTCCTGATTTTCCGCCCGACGGGGTTGACGCCGAAGGTGGCGCATTGAGATGAGCATGAAAGAAATGGATATGAGCCCGCAAAAAAGCGGAATGAACTGGGGCGCGCTGGCCACGGCAGGCCTTGTGCTGGCGGTGCTGGGCACTTTGGCTGCGGCTCCTTTCTGGGCCAGCCGCGCCGATCTTCGGTTCCTGATGGAGGTGCTGAGCTATCTGGCGCTGGCGCAGATGTGGAACCTGCTGGCAGGGTATACCGGCCTTGTGTCGGTGGGGCAGCAGGCCTTTGTCGGGTTGGGGGGCTATGTGTTCTTCGCGCTGGCGATCTTTACCGGCATGCCGCTGCCTCTGGCGCTGGTGCTGGCCGGATGCGTGACGGCGCTGGTGGCGCTGCCGACGGGCTGGATCGCCTTCCGGCTGCAAGGGGCCTATTTCGCCATCGGCACCTGGGTGATTGCCGAGGTGTTCCGGCTGGGGGCCGCGCAGGTCTCGGCGCTTGGCGGCGGGTCTGGGATCTCGCTGCCCGTACAGGTGGTGAAATCGCTTTCTGCCAGCCGCGACGGGCGCGAGATGGTGATGTATTACTTTGCCTTCGCCATCGGTATCGCCTCCGTGGCGCTGGTCTGGATGCTGCTGCGTTCGCGCTGGGGTCTGGCCCTGACGGCCATCCGCGATAGCGAGATCGCCGCCGAAACCGTTGGTGTGGCCACGCGGCGCGTGAAATTCCTGATCTATCTTCTGACGGCAGGGTTCACCGGTCTGACGGGGGCCTTCATCTTCCTGCAGAAGCTGCGCATTACCCCCGATAGCGCCTTTTCGGTCAATGACTGGACGGCTTTCGTGATCTTTATCGTGGTGATCGGCGGGATCGGCACGATCGAGGGCCCGATCCTTGGGGTGATCGTCTTCTTCGCGCTGCGCAGCCTCGCGGCGGACTGGGGCACATGGTATCTGATTGTCATGGGCGTGATCGCGATTGCGGTGATGATGATCGACAAGCGGGGCATCTATGGGGCGCTCAAGGCCCGTCTGGGGCTGACGATCCTGCCGGTCAGCCGCCGTCTCGACTAGGGGCTGCCGCTCCCATGCCCCTCCCATGCCCCTGTCGCGTGTCCCAAACGGCGCGGCAGGGGCATGTTGCAGCGAAGGCGCATTGCACAAAGGTATATTATCCGCCTAAACTCGGATGAAAGAGCGGATAACTGATCGGTTGGGCCATGCGGATTGACAGCGAACATCTGGAAATCCTTGCGATGATCGTCGAACAGGGGGGCTTGACCGAAGGGGCGGAGGCGCTTGGCAAATCCCAGCCTTCGGTCTCGCGGTCTATGGCCATTCTGGAAAAACGGCTGGGGCTTTCCCTGTTTGAACATGGCCGCCGCCCGCTGCGTCCGACCGATTTCGGACAGGAGCTGGCCAAGATCGGACGCCGGATCCACAACCTGTCGCTGGAGGCCAGCGCGCTGGTCGAGCGGGTGCAAAGCGGCCGCGCGGGATATCTGCGCATGGGGGGCACACCGCTGTTCATGGACGGGGTGATCACTCCGCTACTGGCGGATCTGCAAGAGCAGGTCAGCGGGCTGCAATTCGAACAGGTCTATGGCTATTACGACAGCCTTGCCAGCAAGCTGCGCAACAAGACCATCGATCTGGCGGTACTGCCGCTGCCACAGGGGCAGGTGCCGATTGACATGGTGTTCACCCCGATCCTGTCAGGGCGCAATGTGATTGCCTGCCGCGCAGGTCATCCGCTGACGCGGCGGCGCTCGGTGGAACTGGGCGATATTGCCACCTATTCTTGGGTGGCCCCGCCGCAGGACAGCCCGCTCTTTCGGGATCTGAAACAGGCGATCGAGGCGACCGGAGCCTCCGAACATGCCAAATTCACCTTTTCCGGCGGGACCTTGGCATCGATCACCAGTTTTCTGGCGCGCACGGATTGTCTGACGATGCTGCCATCCTCGGTGGTGCATATGGTGCGCGAGATGCTGGGGATCACCGTGCTGCCGGTCAAGGTCGCCCATCCGGACCGGCAACTGGGCCTGTTACGCCTGAAAAATGCCGAGGCCCCTGCGGCGTTACAGGTGGTGTCGGACCATATCCGTAGCCATTGCGCTGCGCTGCAATCGCGGCTGGATGCCGAGATCGAGGCCCTCTGAGGCGCGGCGGCGCGCCTATGCGGGAAGCCTGTCGGGGACGGGGGGCAGGTCGCGTAGGGCAAGATCTTGCGCCTCTGCCGGTGGCAGTCCTGTCATACAAAGCAGCCGCATGACGATTTCCGGTTTGGCTGTGGCCGGAAGGTCGCCCTTCAGGATCAGAAGCGCCGCGCCCAGCAGGGCGTGGCTGGTCAGCCGCCAGATCAGGCTGGCATCGCTGATCGTAAAGCGGCCCGCCTCCGTCGCCCGTTCCATATCGCGGATCGCAAAGGGCCCCATCGCCCGATACATCGCATCGGCAATCACCTCGGAGCGGTTGAGCAAGGGATGCCAGCGCGCGTCCTGTGTGGCGACCTCCAGCACCGAGCGCACCCCACAGGCATAGACCAGCGCGGAATCGCTGAAGGTATTGGTGACGGATTCGATGCGCATCGCAAGATCCTGCATCAGGAATTCCAGCACCGCGACGGCCAGATCGTCTTTCGATTTGAAATAGTTATAGACAGTGCCCGCCCCCATATCGGCGGCCTCGGCGATTTCCAGCATGGTGGCGGCGTCCACACCCTTTTCGGACATCACCCGACAGGCCGCGTCAATCAGCGCTTTGCGGGTGCGGCGCTGACGGCGGGCGACACGTCCTTCGGCGGGCGGTTCTGTCGGGGTCGAGGGCATGTGGCACCATTCCAGTCATCTACGAATCACATTCGCTTTCTTAGCGTCCCGCCTCCGAAACCGGAAGCAATCTGCCGCCAAGCCACGCCCGCCTGCGGCAGGTGGTTTTGGCGCTCCTTACAGTGCGCCCGAACCTATGTCCCAGAATATCCTTTTTGAACAGCAGGCTAGGGGCGGCTTTTCATCCAGATAAAATGACGAAAATTCAAACTTGACGATCATTCATTTTTCGATCCTAATCAAGCGCAGGGTTATATTGCGGACTTTGCCGGCACGAGGAGAGCAGGGAAGGTCCGAGGGAGGACATCATGAACAACTCAGCCAAGCCTCAGGGCTTTGATACCGATGTGGCCATTGTTGGCGGCGGGCCTGTCGGCCATCTTCTGGCGATTTTGCTGGGTCAGCGCGGCAAGCGCGTGACGCTGATCGAACGCTGGACCACCTATTACCCGCTGCCGCGGGCGGTGACCTTCGATCACGAGATCGCCCGCATTCTGGCGACACTCGGCATCAATGCCGAAACCGATCCGGCAATCAATTTCCATGACGAGCTGTATTACTGGCGCAATCGCGATGGCGAGGATCTGCAGATCGTTGACTGGCAGAGCAAATCGGCGTCGGGCTGGCGCGTGCGCTACTGGTTCAACCAGCCCTATCTCGAAGAGCGGCTGATGGAGATCGCCAACCAGCTCGAAACGGTCGAGATCATTCGTGGCTGGGAAGCCGCCGAGATGGTGCAAGATGCCGAAAGCGTCACGCTGACGCTGCGCCGCAACCCCGAAGAAGGCGGCCGTCCCGACGAGACCCGCCAGCTGCGCGCGAAATTCGTGGCAGGCACCGACGGGGCCAACAGCTTTGTCCGCGAGACGCTGGGGATCGAAAACGAGGATCGGGGCTATTTCTTCGACTGGCTGATCCTCGATATGATCCCCGATTTCGATTACGTGGCCAGCCGCCCGCACGAGCCCGCCCAGTGGCAGCTCTGCGATCCGGTGCGTCCCACCACGATCGTGCCGGGGGGGCCGGGCCCCGTGGCGGGCGGCCCTGACCGCCGCCGCTGGGAGTATATGGTCCTGCCGGGCGAGGATGCGACCGAGCTGCAAAAACCCGAGAATGCGTGGAAGCTGCTGGAGCCGTGGGGCATCACCCCCGAGAATTCCCAGCTTGAGCGTGCGGCGGTTTACCGTTTTCAGGCGCGGTGGGCGAAGCTGTGGAACAAGGGGCGCTGCCTGATCGGGGGCGATGCCGCCCACCTGATGCCGCCCTTCGCGGGCGAGGGCATGTGTGCGGGGGTCCGTGATGCCTTGGCGATGGCTTGGCGTCTGAACGGTATCCTTGAAGGCAAATATGGCCTTGAGGCACTGGACAGCTATACCACCGAGCGCGTCGAACATGCCAAGCATTACATCAATTTCAGTCAGGAACTGGGGCAGATCATCTGTATCGCGGACGAGGCCGAAGCCGCCAAGCGCGACAAGGAGATGATCGCGGATCTGGCCGCGCGCAACCATACGCCCGTGCCCACCGATATCTGCCATCTGGGTCACGGGGCATGGTGTCAGGACAGCGCGCATTCGGGCGAGCTGTCGGTGCAGGGCGTGGTCGAGGCCAATGGCAAGGTCGATCTGTTCGATCAGGCCGTGGGGCAAGGCTGGGTGCTGATCGGCTATGATACCGATCCGATGGCGGTGCTGAGCGCGGCACAGAAAGCGCAGCTGGCCTCGCTGGAAGGCTTCGGGGTGCAGATGTCGGCACAGGCCGGTCAGGCCAATGTGCTGGACCGCGAAGGCACCTATAAGGCGTGGATGGAAGAGATCGATGCGCGCTATGTGCTGATCCGTCCGGATTTCTATGTGGCTCTGACGGCCAATAGCCCCGAAGCCCTGCGCGAGCGGTTCGACAAGGTGATGCAGTCGCTCAATGTGCCTGCGGTCGAAGCCGCGCTTTCGGCCTGAACCGGCGCCCCCCGATGGCGATATCGGGGGGCATCGCACGGGGTCATATCTTTCAGATATGAAATCATTCAATATTAGGATGCTACGCGGCTGGTCTGTTTGTAGTCTCCTACTCTGGGAAGCCCGGTCCGCCGGATCGGGACAGGGGGGAAAATGTCACTGAATTTTATCTGTAGTCTCAATCCCGCGCGGGTGGTGTTTGCCTGTGGCGCGCTGGATCGGGTGGCCGAGGAGCTGCGTGCTTTGGGATGTGCGCGGGCGCTGGTGCTTTCGACGCCGTTCCAAGAGCAGGATGCACAGGCCTTGGCGCAATCGCTGGGCGCACAGGCCGTTGGTGTCTTTGCGGGGGCGGCCATGCATACGCCCGTAGAGGTGACCGATCAGGCCATGCAGGTCTATGCCGAAACCGGCGCGGATTGCGTGATCGCGCTCGGGGGCGGGTCGACCATCGGTCTGGGCAAGGCCATCGCGTGGCGCAATGATTGCCCACAACTGGTGATCGCGACGACCTATGCGGGGTCGGAAGTGACCCCCGTCCTGGGCCAGACCGAGGAGGGTGTCAAAACCACCCTGCGCGATGCCCGTGTCCTGCCCGAGACGGTGATCTATGATCCCAATCTGACACTGGGACTGCCCGTCGCGATGAGCGTGACTTCGGGACTGAACGCTATGGCCCATGCCATCGAAGGGCTCTATGCGCAAAACAAGAACCCCGTGGCGTCGATGATGGCGGTGGACGGGGTGCGGGCGCTCAAACAGGCTCTGCCCGCCATTGTCCGTCGTCCGGAGGATGCGACCGCGCGCGGCGAGGCGCTTTATGGCGCGTGGCTGTGCGGCACGGTGCTGGGATCTGTCGGGATGGCGCTGCATCACAAGCTTTGTCACACTCTGGGCGGCTCTTTCGGCCTGCCCCATGCCGAGACGCATTCGGTGATGATCCCGCATACCGCAGCCTATAATGCGCAGGCGGCGGCGGAGGATCTCAAGCCGCTTGCCGATATGTTCGGGGGTGATCTGGGCAAGGGTCTTTGGGATTTTGCCAAAGAGTTGGGGGCGCCGATGGCGCTGCGTGATCTGGGGCTGGCCGAGGCCGATCTGGACCGTGCGGCGGATCTGGCCGTGAAAAACCCCTATTGGAACCCGCGCCCCGTCGAGCGGCAGGCGATCCGTGCGCTTTTGCAAGCCGCATGGGAAGGCCACAGGCCCTAAGCGGCCCGCCTTGCGCCCGCCAGTTGCCCGCGCGCGATCCGGCCCCTTTCGGGTCGTGTCGCCTGTGGCGGGACAGGCCTGAGGGACAGGGTCCACAGGCGGGGCTGGCGCATTGTTTTCATACGGATTTGTCAAGCCCGCGCCCGGCCCGTGCCCGCGCTGCCGCGGGGCGGAAACCGGCTCCGGCTTGGCAGGATTCTGACATAAGGAACGTGACTATGACAAAATTTTTCACCGAGGAGGCGTCCGATCAGACGGTCAATGCACGGATGGGCGACACTGTGCCCGCGCGTCTGAAGACGGTCATGGAAGCTTTGGTCCGGCATATGCACGAGTTCGTCAAAGAGGTCGAACTGACGCAGGAAGAATGGGATATCGGGATCGATTTCCTGACCAAGACCGGACAGATCTGCAGCGGCGAACGTCAGGAATTCATCCTGCTGTCGGATGTGCTGGGGGTGTCGATGCTGGTGGATGCCATCAATAACCGCAGGCCCACAGGGGCGACGGAGAACACCGTGTTCGGCCCGTTCCATGTGGCCAATGCGCCGATCCGCGAGATGGGAACCTGTATCAGCCTCGATGGCAAGGGCGATACCTGCCTTTACGAAGGTCGGGTGATCGACCTGCATGGCACGCCGATCGAGGGGGCCTGTGTCGATGTGTGGTCGGACAATGCCGAAGGCTTCTATGATGTGCAGCAGCCCGATCTCCAGCCGAAATGGAACAATCGCGGGCGGTTCATCACCGGCTCGGACGGGGTATACCGTTTCGTCGGGATCAAGCCGGTCAGCTATCCGATCCCCGATGATGGTCCGGTGGGACAGATGCTCGGGCATCTGGGGCGTCACCCCAACCGTCCGGCGCATATGCATTTCATGGTCACCGCACCGGGGCATAAGACCATTGTGACGCATACATTCGTGGGCGATGACGTCTATCTGGGCGATGATGCCGTTTTCGGTGTGAAACAGACGCTGGTCGCCCCGTTTGAACATATCAATGGCGAGACGATGTGGCGTTCCCCCTTCGACTTTGTCATGGTCGCGCAGGCCGAGTAAGCGGAGAAAAACGATGCCCCTGATGTCGATGCAGATCGCACATGATCTCTGGACCGAATGCGGTTCGACCCTCGAAGCGGCGCTGCCCGAAATCCGGCAGATGCTCTGCCGCGAGCTTTCGGTGCCGATGGAGTTTTGCCATCTGACCCTTGTTCCGGTCTATGGGCTGCCCGATCAGGCGCAGGCCTCGGCGGATCTGCGGGTGCTGGAAAAGCCCGAGCGCAGTCTGGAGCAGGTGCGGGCCGCCGCCCTGAAGCTGCAGGATATGCTCAGCGCCGCCGCGCAGGTACGGGTAGCCGTGCGGGTGACGATGATGGACCCCGCGCGGTATTTCGCTTTGCGCTAAAGCGGACCTGTCCGAAAGACAAAGACAGCGCCGCGCAGCCTTCGGGTTGCGCGGCGTTTCCATGTGCGCGGAGCCAGCAGGCCTGCGGGGATTGCATCCGTTGGGGGGGATATCGCGCCGCTTGCGGCCCCGCCCGACGGAGCCGCAAAAACAGTCTGCGCCGCCCCTTGGGCTCTGGGTCGGAAGATGCCCGGCGTGCCGGGTCAGTCGCGCGGCGGCTCTGCGGGACGGGGCTTGAAGGCCGTGCCGCGCAGGGTCAGGGCCACGACCAGTGCCACGCTCATGACAATGCCGCCCATCTCGAACGCTGCGGTGATTGCCTGCCGGAAAGCCTCGTCAATCTCGGGGCGCAATGTGGCGGGCAGGGTATCGACCGCCTCCATGCCGCCATTGATGATGGCCTGCACATCGATATCGCCCCCCAAGGCGCGCAGGTTCGAGGACAGCCCCATTGCCATCACCCCCCCCGACACGGCGACCCCCAGCGTGCCGCCCATCGAGCGCAGGAAGGCCATTGTCGATGTTGCGACGCCCATGCTGTCTTTCGGAACCGAGTTCTGTACGATGGCCGTGGCATTGGGCATGGCGATGCCCATCCCCGTTCCCAAAAGCGCCAGAGCCAGCCAGAATGCGGGATAGGCGGCCCCTGTCATCGCCAGAACGGCAAGCATGCCAAGCCCTGCGGCTTCGAAGGCGATGCCTGCAACCATGAAGATTTTGGGACGTCCGAGATCGGAGGACAGTTTGCCGCCGAAGGTCGAGGTCAGCAGCATCGCGATCACCTGCGGCAGCATCATGGCCCCTGCCTGTGCGGGGTTCAGCCCGAGCACGAGTTGGAAGTAGAGCGGCAGGAAGACCATCGCGCTCATCATCGCAAACCCCATGCAGGACATGGTGAGAATGCCCGTTGCAAAGGCGCTGATACGGAACAGGCGCAGGTTGATGATGGGTTCGGCCGCGCGCAGTTCGGTCCAGAAGAACAGCGTCAGAGCCAGCAGGGCGATCCCCCCGAGGATCAGGCTTGTCATCGATCCCCATGCGAAGAGCGAGCCGCCGAGACTGAACAGCAGCAGCAGCGCCGAGGCGCCGACAATCAGCAGGCCCGCACCGAGATAGTCGATCTTGTGGCTACGGCGCGGCGGCGAGGGCGGCAGGGCCGTCCATAGGAGCGCCAGCGCCAGAATGCCCAATGGCAGGTTGATATAGAAGACCCAACGCCATGAAAGCAGCGTGGTCAGCACCCCGCCCAGCAGTGGTCCCGTCAGGCTGGCAAAGGCGAAGGCCCCCGAGAACAGCCCCTGATAGCGCACCCGCTCGCGGGGACTGACCAGATCGCTGATCACGGTCTGGCTGAGCGTCATCACCCCGCCCGCGCCGATCCCCTGCAGGAAGCGGAAGGCGATCAACTGGCCCATGGATTGCGCTACACCGCAGAGCATCGACATGACCAGAAACACAATCACCGCCCCCAGCAGGAAGACGCGCCGCCCGAACATGTCCGAAAGCTTGCCATAGATCGGCGTCGAGACCGTGTTGGTCAGCATGAAGGCGGTGACGACCCAGCTGAGATGGGCCAGACCGCCCAGATCACTGGCCATGCGCGGCAGGGCGGTGTTGACAATGCTCTGGTCCAGAGCGGCCAGCGCCATTGCCACGATCAGCCCCGAGAAAACGCGGCGCAGATGCGGGGGCAGCCAGCCGGTGGAGATATCATTGGAGGTTTGGGACGTCATGAACTCTTGCAGGCCTTGTAATGCGTGACAGGAAGCTGGCTGGCCGGATTCCGTTAGGGCGGGGGTCCGGAACAGGGCCGGAGGCCGCAACGGTCGGGTGGCTGGGCTGGGTAGGCTCCGGCTTTTAACGCCGGTTCGAACAGCCTGTAAAGTGCATGCGCGGGATTTCTCCTCGCCCGATGGGTGCATGCCTGCACAGCCCATGCAAAAGGCAGGCACCGTGATGCCTGCCTGCTGTCGTCTCAGTGCTTGGCGGTATCGACCCTGGTCACGACCGACATCCCCGCGCGCAACTGGTTGATCGCGCTATTGTCCGGATCGATGCTGACCCGAACGATCAGGCGTTGCACGATTTTGGTGAAATTGCCGGTGGCATTATGGGCGGGCAGGCTGGCATAGCTTGCGCCGCTGGCGGGGGCGATAGAGGCGACATGGCCGGTGAAGGTCGTATCGGGCAGGGCGTCGATCTCGATATTGACCGGCTGTCCAAGCGTCATATGGTCAAGCTGGGTCTCGCGGTAATTGGCGTCGATATACAGATCCTGCGGCGGCGGCACGACGAGGCAGGCCACAGTTTGTGGCCCCACAAGCGCGCCCATCCGCAGGCTTTGCACGCCGATCATCCCCTCGATCGGCGAGCGGATCACGGTGCGGTCCAGATCCAGCTTGGCCTTGTCAAGCGCGGCCTGCGCGCTGGCTTTCGCGGCGCTGGCCTCGTTCTGTTTGGCTTGCAGCACCTGACTTTGCATCTTCGCCTGTGTCAACGCGGCCTGCGAGCGTGCCAGTTCGGCCTGTGCTGTCGTCACATGGGTGCGTGCCGTCTCGCGCGCCTGCTGGCTGGCGGAGCCGTCCTGTGCCAGATTGGCATAGCGGTTGGCATCCGAACGGGCCAGCTCCAGATTGGCCTGCGCGGCGGTGGTCTGGGCGCTGGCTTCCTCGATGGCGGCTTTTTGCTGGGCGATCTGCGCGGTCAATGCGGCCAGAGCCGCATCGGAGGTATCAAGCTGGGCCTGTGCAGCGGCCACGGCAAATTTGTAATCGCGGTCATCAAGCTTTGCGATCACCTGATCTTTATGCACGGTTTCATGCTCTTGCACGGCGATTTCGGTGACGCGGCCGCTCACCTCGGGAGAGAGGGCGACGATATCGGCATTGATATAGGCATCATCGGTGACCTGCCAACGCGACTGGCTGGCGGGACGGTTGAGAATAATCCAGCCTGCGCCGAGAGCGCATAGAATGCAGGCGACAATCAGGATGTTTTTAGAGCGGAACATTGCAACGGACCTAGTTGGAAGAGGCGGCTTCTATGCCGGTTCAGGACGTGACGGGGGCGGAGGCCGCCGGAGGGGGCGCATCGCGGCGCGGGGCGACAGGAGCGGGGGGCGGGCCTTTGCTGAGATCTGGGGCCGGAATATGCTTGAGCAGCAATCCGACAGGGGCCAGCAGGAAGGCGAAACTGCCCAAAACGATCAGCACATCCGCGCTGGACAGGATCAGCGCCTGTTGTGGCACCACGGCGAAAAGATCGCGCGTCGTTTCCTGCATCGGCAAGGTCAGACGACCGATGGAATCCTGCATGTGTTCGGCGTGGAAGGCCTCGCGATATTCGAGGAATTTCTCGATCAGCGCCGAGCCCAGCGTGGTGCCGAAAGCCCGGATGGTGTTCACGGTGCCCGCAATATAGGGCCCCTCCATCGGATGCACCACCGAGGTTGCCAGAAACAGCAGCGAGACGATGAACATCGGCTGCCCCAGACATTGCAGGATCTGCGCCAGAACGAACTGGTCGGCCATCCATGTCGCGGTGATGCGGCTGTTGATCCAGCAGGCGATGCCGATAAAGATCAGCCCCGTACTGAGCACCAGACGCGCATCGATCCATTTCCGATAGAGCAGCAGCGCCACGGCGGGGGCCACCAGCACCTGCGGCACGGCCACGATCAGCGAGAGCGGTGCGACCTGCAGGGCCTTGAACCCGTGCAGCGCGCCCAGAGCGGTTGCCGGAATGAGGCTGGCCGAGAGCATCAGCACCAGCACGCAGAGCAGAAGCGAGAAGCCCAGCCACAGGTTTCGCCGCGCCAGAAGCTGCGGTTTGATAAAAGGCGCGCTATGGCGCCACTCGGTCACAAGATAGGCGAGGATCAACAGCACGCTGGCGCATAGGCTCCAGGTGATGAAGGGGGTTTCGAACCATTCCAGACGGTTGCCTTGGGTCAGGGCGACAACCAGCAGGCCGAGGCCCGGAATGCCCAGGCTCATGCCCAGCCAGTTGCCCTGCCGGAAGCGGGGCCAGATGATCGGGTCATTGGGCAGGCCCCAGTGAACCAGTGCCGCAGCGCAGATCCCCGCAGGGATGATCTGCCAGTAAAGCCATTGCCAGAGCGGCGCCTCGCCCTGCCAGAAGGCGGTAAAGCTGACCGCAATATTGGGGGCGACGGTTGCGGTCATCGAATACAGGGCCAGACCGTGTAACCGGATATTGGCGGGCATGAATTTGAGAGCCGCCATCATCAGCACCGGCACCAGACAGCCCGCGGCCATGCCTTGCACGAAACGCAGGCCGATGAACAGTTGCAGGTTCAGGGTGAAGGGCAGCAGGATGGCGATGAAACAGCAGATCGCCAGCGCGATCTGGTGAAAGCGCCGCAATCCCAATGTGATGGCGAACCATCCGGCAAAGGGCATGACCAGCAGCTCTCCGGCGGTGTAGCTGGTTTCGATCCATGAGGCCGCATCCGATGCCGCGCCGACCTGCGCCGAGATATCGGTCAGGGCCAAGGCCCCCACACGGTTATTGACGCCCGACATCAGGGCTCCCAGCAAGATCCCCGCCAGCGCCGCGGCGGTGCGGCGGGTGAAGGGCGGCGGGCCGCCCGGACCTTTCGGCGGGCCGCCTGCCGGTGCCTGCCCCCCCGGTCCGGCCATTGCCGGTGCGCCGGTCATTTATCCGCTCCCGTTTTGGCCCCGCTTCGGGCGGGCTGCTGGCCCTTTGTCTGGGCCTGCGCGCTGGCAAGCGGCGGGTGTTGGCGGTAATCTCCGCCAATGGCACGGAACAGGTTGACGGCGGCGATACTGGCCGATGCCTGTCCTTCGGTCAGGGCGCGGCGGCTGGTCAGAACATCGCGTTGCGCCACGAGCTGCGGCAGATATTCGGTCAGACCTTCCTCGTAATTGCGTTCGGCGCTATGCAATTCGGCCTGATAATAAGTGACGGACTGGCGCAGATAGGACAGGCGCTGGCGTTCTTTCCGCTCGCTGGTCATCGCATTGGCGATTTCTTCCCATGCGCGGATCAGCGTTTCCTGATAGGCGCTGGCCGCCGCTCTTTCGCGCGAGCGCGAGAGTTCGTAATTGGCCACGATCTTGCCGCCCGAGAAGATCGGCAGGCTGACGGTCGGGCCGATGCCGAAATAGCGCGCGTTCCACGCATCGAAATCGGACAGGTCGAAGGCCTGTTTGCCGGCCCGCGCGCTGATCGAGAAGCTCGGATAGAAATCGGCTTTTGCAGCCTGCCGTTGCGAGATGGCCGCATGCAGATTGGCGTCTGCCGCATGCACATCGGGGCGTTTCAACGCCAGATCGGAGGGCAGCCCGCTGGGCGGGGTGTGGGTCAGCGTCGGGATCCTGCCCCCCTTGCCAAGCAGCGTATCCAGCGCGTGGGGGGGCTGGCCCAACAGCGCCGCGAGACTGTTCATAAGCTGGGTGGATTTGGCTTCGGCGCGTGGAAGCAGGGCCTGCACATCGGCAAGCTGGGCGCGTGACGAGGCGATATCCTTATCGCTGGAAATCCCGTTATCGACCCGCGCACGGGCGATGCGGACGGCGTGGTTGGCCACATCCAGCGTTTCACGGATCGTCACGACATCCTGCTGGGCGGCGCGCAGCTGGATATAGGTCGAGGCCACCTCTGCGGTGAGCGCAAGCATCGCGCCACGCATCTCGTCTTCTGCGGACAGGGCCTGCATCCGTGCCGATTGCTTGGTGTTACGTGCCCGCCCGAAGAGGTCCGCCTCCCAACTGGTCTGCACGCCCAGATCCCAGACATCGGCTGTCTGCGGGCTGGCCCCTGCGGCGACATCGGCCCCATAGGCACTGAATGCACCGCGCTGCACGGAGCCCTCTGCCGACAGGCTGGGCAGCAGGCTGGCATTGGCGATCTTGACCGACTGGCGGCTCTGCACGATGCGTTCAACCGCCTGCTGCAGGGTCAGGTTGTTTTGGAGCGCGCGCTGTTCAAGCTGGTCCAGTGTCGGGTCCTTGAAGCCCTGCCACCAAGGGCTGCCTGTGGTCGCTTCGGCTAGAAAGGCGGCACGGATGGCCAGATCGGGTGTCGGGTCGGTCTTCGAGGGCAGTGCGGCACATCCGGCCAGACCGAGGCTGAGCGCAAGCAGCAAGGAAGGGCGGTAGGGGCCGTAAGTTTTCAACCCCGCAAACAGGGAGGGTCTCCCGGAAGTGGCAAAATCAGCAGGCATGGCGCTCGTTCTCAATGGCAAAGGACATCCCGATATGGCAAGGCGAATCCTGACCATACCGCTCGGTTCGATTTTGAACCGTACCGAGCGGTACTATCTTTCGTTTCCCAAATTGTCGAGTATGCTTGTTCGGGATTTTTTCGACGAGGTCCGCCAAATGGCAGAAATGACGCATGCAGAGCAAAAGCCCGAAATGCCGGAAAAGGCCCGTGTGGTTCTGGCCGCCGCGCGCGAGGTCTTTCTGACGCATGGTTTCGCGGCGGCGACGACCGATATGATCCAGCAACGGGCAGGGGTCTCGAAATCGACGGTCTATTCCTATTTTCCGGGGAAAGAGGCGCTGTTCGAGGCGGTGTTGCAGACCGAATGTTCGGCACATATGTCTCGGCTCGAGGGGCTGCCGAGCGAACGCGACGATCTGCGCATGTCCCTGCATCGGGTCTCGGTGGCCTATCTCGACCTTATCCTTGCGCCGTCCTCCTTGGCGCTGCATCGTGCAGCAGTGGCAGAAACCGTTCGATTTCCAGAGATTAGCCGGATCTTCTTCCAGTCTGGCCCGCTGACCTTCCAGACCCTGATCGAAGCCCTCCTGACCCGCGCGACCGAACGCGGAGAGCTTGCCCTGAGCGCTGACAAGGTGGCCCGTCTGGCGCCGCTTTATGCCGGTATGTTGCGGGGTGATTGGCAGGTGCGGCTGTTGACGCAATCTCCCCCCGAAACGCCCAGCCATGAGGCGCTGGTGGCATGGGTGGATTTCGTTCTTGATACGCTGTTTCGTGGAATTGCGCCGCAGGTGTCCTAGACCTGTGATGCGCCCCACGCTGCGGGGTGCCTTGATGGAGGTGGGTGCAAATTTGCACAGAGGCGGTGCAAGATTTCCTTATATTCTGGGCGGCGCGGTTTCTTGACACTCACCCGTTCCCGACCAAATAACTGCCTAGGCAGGGAAACTGTCTGTCAGCCGTTTGAAAGGAGCCACCGTGCCGCATCTGACCGATCACGATTACGACCCGCTGGATAATTTCGGGCGCTTGCTGATTGATGCGGCCTCGCTTTTGTCACGGGCGGTCGACAAGCGGGCCAGAAGCCTCGGGATCAGCGGTCCGCAACTTGTTGTCCTGATCCGCATTGGCGGGGGCGCCAATCGCACCGCCGCCGAACTGTGTCGCGGGCTGGATTATGACAGCGGGGCCATGACGCGGATGCTTGATCGTCTGATCAAGCTCGGTCTGGTGCAAAAGGCCCCGGATCCGAAAGACGGGCGGATGATCATCCTGTCGCTCACCGAAAAAGGGGCGGCGCTGTATCCTGCGCTCAAGCCGGTCGCCATCGATGTGATCAACCAGCATTTGCAGGGCTTCGGTTCTGAGGAGGTGCAGCAATTCGGTGCGATGCTCCGGCGTCTCATCGAGAATGCGGACCCGTTAGTGGGGCGGTCCGAAACCGGTGCGGACGCATCTGCAAAAAAGGATAATATCGGAACGACATGATCTCTCTTTTCCGGATTTCTCCGGCCCTCGGGGCCGTTTCCTTGTGTTTTTCTCTGGCTGCGGCAACAAATGCTGCCGCGCAAGGCCAGACTGTTCAGAATGGTGACCACATGACGCAAACCCAAATCGTAACAAGCGCGGATATCTCGGTATCCGCCGCACAGGCACTGGTCCAGAAAGGCGTGGATCAGGCACTCAAGGCACAGAAGAACCTCAGCTTTGCGGTGGTCGATCGTGCCGGATATCTGGTGGCGTTCGCACGTATGGATGGGGCGGCGCTGGTGACCGTCGATGTCGCAATCGGCAAGGCCCATGCGGCGGCGTTTCTCAAGGGGCCGTCGAAAGGCTTCGAGGATATGATCAATTCCGGCAGCCCGTCGATGGCCACCGTGCCGAATGTTCTCCCGCTGCAAGGGGGGATGCCCATCCTTTATAACGGGCAGATTGTCGGTGCGATTGGTGTGAGCGGCTCGTCCGGTGACGATGATCAGGCCACGGCTGCCGCCCTTGCCGGAAGCTTCCAGCCGTAATCCGGCCTCTTTACCGCACGGACACAGTGGCCCGTGCGGGGCGTGTCCAGCCTTTGTCCGGGTCGCAACGGCGACCTGCACGAGGCATTGAAAAAAGGAATATCCAGTGACTTTAGCGCAAAAAACCGTCGTTGTGATCGGCGGTACGTCGGGATTTGGGAAAGCCACCGCCCTTTCGGCGGCAGAGCTTGGGGCAAAGGTGACGATCACCGGACGGGATCGTGCCAAGCTTGATGCGGTCATCGCAGAGATGGGCGCGGCGGGGCATACGGTATCGGGGGCGGTGCTGGATGCCGCCGATCCGGCCTCGATCAGCAGCTTCTTTGACCAGATCGCGCAGTTCGACCATCTGGTTTCGATGGCGGGCGGCTTTATGGGCGGCGGGTTCCTCTCTGCCGATTATGAAACGATCCATCGCGCGGTTGAAGAGAAGCTCTTTGCCAATCTGCGCATTGCCCGTGCGGCAGCCCCAAAAATCGCGCAAGGTGGCAGCATGACGTTCACGGCGGGGTCCGGCGGACGTCCGCAAGGGGCGTCGGGCGCGATTGTCGGCAATGAATCGATTTCGACGATGGTGCGTGGTCTGGCCGTGGAACTGGCTCCGAAGGCCCGTGTCAATGCGGTGTCGCCGACATGGACCGTCACGCCGCTGTGGCGTGGTATGTCAGAGGCGGAGGTGGCGCAGACCAAGCAACATTTCTCGGATCTCATCCCGTTGGGGCGCACTGCCGAGATCGCAGAGGTGTCCTCGGCCTATCTGTTCCTGATGCAGAATGGTTTCATTACCGGTCAGACCCTTGCGGTCGATGGCGGGGTCGATCTGGTCGGCTAAACTCTCCCTGCCGTCGGGCCGCTGGTCCGGCCCGACGGCGACCTGATGTGATCCGGTTGGGGCGGTCGTTTTTTGGGCGCGAGCCTTGTGATCTGCCTTCATTATTAGCGTTTCCGGTCCGGTTCTGGCGCAGATCCCGTATAGGGCTTGCCGCTCCGGTCGTTCCGGCCCGAAGCTGGGCCTCTATAATAATGACAAACGACTGGACAAACTATGACGGCTCAAACAACGCCCACGGGTGCTGTGCTTTCGGTGCGCGGCCTCTCGGTGGCTTTGCCCAAGGCGCTGGACCGGCGCTTTGCGGTGGAAAATATCAGCTTTGACCTCATGCAGGGCGAGATCCTGTGCATCATCGGGGAATCCGGCTCGGGGAAATCGGTGACCGCCAGCACGGTGATGGGGCTTTTGCCCGATGTGATGACGGTCAGCGCGGGCGAGATTACCTTTCGCGGCAAGGACCTGCTGAAACAGCCCGAATCCGAGTTTCGCAAGATGCGCGGGCGGGCGGTGTCGATGATCTTTCAGGACCCGCTCTCGGCGCTGAACCCATTGATGACCATCGGCGACCAGATCCGCGAGGTGCTGGACACCCATCAGATGGGCGATAAGGCCAGCCGCGCCCAAAAGGTGGTCGAGATGCTGACCGAGGTGGGCCTGCCCGACCCTGCGCTGATCCAGCATCAATACCCGTTCCGCCTGTCGGGCGGGCAGCGTCAGCGGGTGATGATCGCGATGGCTTTGGCGCTGGACCCCGATATCCTGATCGCGGACGAGCCGACGACCGCGCTGGATGTGACCACGCAGGCGCAGATCCTTGATCTGATCCGCAAGGTGCAGCGGCGCAAGAATATGTCGGTGATGTTTATCACCCATGATTTCGGTGTGGTGGCCGATATTGCCGACCGTGTGATCGTGATGGAAAAGGGCCATCTGGTCGAGCAGGGCGATGCGGCATCGGTGCTGGAACGCCCGACCCACCCCTATACCAAAAAGCTGATCGCCGCTGTGCCGACGCTACGCGAAGAAGACCGCCTGCGCGATAAGGCGCCGCCTGTGGTGATGGAGGTGAAGAACCTGCAAAAGACCTATCGCACGCGCTCGGGGTTTCTGGGCAAGATGCGCGAGGTCCATGCCGTGAATGACATCAGCTTCACCCTGCGCAAGGGCGAGACGCTGGGGATTGTGGGCGAAAGCGGCTCGGGGAAATCCTCGATGGGCAAGGTGCTGATGAAGCTGATCGGGGTCGATGGCGGGCAGATCAACTTCCGTGGCGAGGACACGCTTGCGCTGAGCGAGGCCGAATTCCGCCCGCTACGCGCCCGCATCCAGATGATTTTCCAGGACCCCTATGCCTCGCTCAATCCGCGCTTCACCGTGGGGCAGGCGATGTGTGTGGGGCCGGTGGCGCACCGGTTGCTGACCCATGCGGATGCGCGCAAGAAGGCCGAGCGTCTCTTGCAGACCGTCGGGCTGGAGGCGCAGGCCTTTGACCGCTACCCGCATGAATTCTCGGGCGGTCAGCGCCAACGGGTGGGGATTGCGCGCGCGCTGATGTTCGACCCCGACGTGATTGTGGCGGATGAGGCGGTCTCGGCGCTGGATGTGTCTATTCAGGCGCAGGTGCTGGACCTGTTGAACCGGCTGCAACAGGAGAGCAAGCTGGCGATGGTCTTCATCACCCATGACCTGCGCGTGGCCAGCCAGATCTGCGACGATATTCTGGTGATGCACCGCGGGAAGATGGTGGAATACGGCCCGCCCTCGCAGATCTTCCGCAACCCGAGCCATGACTATACCCGCAATCTGGTCTCTGCGATTCCGGGAATGGCGGCCTGAGGGTCGGCGTCTTACGGGCGGCGCCTGCCGTCGCCCGATCCGGCCTGTTTCACAAAATGCATCCGTGACGCGCATCTTTCTCTGTGGGAACCGGTGCAAACGCATCAATTCCGTGCAGTAGTTGTGAAGCGCAACCAATATCGTTGTGTTTCACAACTTTCCTCTTGCCCGAGGCCGCAAATGGCGGAACCCTGAGGGCAGGAACCGGAAAGGAGCGACATGGCGGATTTTGACCTTCCCCCCGAGAATGACGACCCGCCCATGATCATCGGCGGGCACCGGATCGACATTCTGGAAGGGGCGCTCAGCTGGTATATCCGTTCGCTCGATTCCATCGTCTCGCGCGATCTCGACAAGCGGATGGCGCATCTGGAGATCGCCAAGGGCAAAGGCAAGATCACCGCGCTTTTGCTGGTTGACGACTACCCCGCGATCCGCCCGTCCGAGATTGCCGAGGTGTTGATGCGCGACCGTCCGGCCACGGGTCGCATTCTTGACCGCATGGTGGAGCAGGGGCTGATCCGGCGCGAGCCTTCGCCCGATGACCAGCGCGCCCAGTCGCTGTTTATCACTGAAAAGGGCCATGCGCTGTCGTTAGAAGTCCGCGAGATCATCCGCACGCAGGAGGCCGAGTTTTTCCATATGATTCCCGCACCCGAGCGTCAGGCGTTCAAACGGATGCTGAAAAGCGCCTATATCAATATGAGGAAGAGCTGGCATGACTGAGCCGCGTTGTGTGATGATTTCAGGGGCCAATCGCGGCATCGGGGCGGCGGTGGCCAAGCGTCTTCATGAGGCGGGCTGGGCCCTGAGCCTTGGCATGCGTCGCCCCGCTTTGCCCGCTTGGGCCGATGCTGCGCGCGTGCAGGTCTGCGCCTATGATGCCACCGATCCCGCCTCTGCCAACGCTTGGGCCGAGGCGGCTTTGGCACGCTTTGGGCGGATTGATGCGCTGGTGGCCAATGCGGGCATCGCCAATCCGCAGGATGTGGTAAGCATTTCCGATGGTGAGATGAACGCCCTGTTGCAGGTGAATGTGATGGGCCCGCAGCGTCTGGCCAAAGCCGCTTGGGAGGGGCTGAAGGTCTCGGGGCAGGGGCGGGTGATCCTTTTGGGCTCGCTTTCCGGCAAAAGGGTGAAATCGGCGCGCTCCGGCCCCTATTCGGTGTCGAAATTCGCGGTGGTGGGGCTGGCGCATGCGCTTCGGCACGCAGGATTCGATGACGGGATCCGCGCCACCGCCATTTGCCCCGGTTTTGTGGCCACCGATATGGCGCAAAGCCTGACCGACCGGGACACAGCCGCGATGACCCAACCCGAAGACCTTGCGCAGGTCATCGAGATGATGATCAACCTGCCCAACACGGCGAGCGTCGCCGAATTTCATGTGAATTGCCAGCTCGAGGAGAGCTTCTGATGCCCGGTCCTTTTGTTGTTCCTGTTCATGGGGATGTGGATCTGCCCGAAAAGGTGGATGTGGTGGTGATCGGGGGCGGCATCATCGGCACCTCGACCGCGCTGGAACTGGTCGAGCGTGGCCTGAAGGTTGCGCTTTGCGAGAAGGGCGGCATCGGGCACGAACAATCCAGCCGCAACTGGGGCTGGGTGCGGATCACGCGCCGCGACCCGCGCGAGGTGCCGCTGATGGCCGAAGCGCTGCGCATCTGGGACGGGATGGCCGAGCGCACGGGTCGCGATCTGGGCTTCAAACGCTCGGGGATCGCCTTTGCCTGCGCCGATGACAAAGCCTATGCCGAGCATGAGAAGTGGCTTGAGAACCTGCGCGATTACCAGATCGATAGCCGGATGATCTCGGCCGATGAATTCGCCCAGCTCAATCCGGGCTGCAAGATGAAGGTGAAGGGCGCGCTTTTTACCGCCGCCGACGCCCGCGCCGAGCCGCAAAAGGCCGCCCCCGCCATTGCCGAGGCCGCCCGCGACAAGGGCGCCTATATCCTGACCGAATGCGCCGTGCGCGGCATCGAGACCTCGGGCGGTTATGTCTCGGGGGTGGTGACCGAGCGCGGTCCGATCGCCTGTGAACAGGTGGTGCTGGCCGGTGGCGCTTGGTCGAGCCTCTTCGCCCGCAACAACGGGCTGCGCCTGCCGCAGCTGAAGGTGAAAAACTCGGTCATCCGCACCAAGCCGCTGGAAGGCGGGCCGGAAATGGCGATCTGGTCCGAAGGTTTCTCGATCCGCAGGCGGCAGGATGGCGGCTATACGATTGCCGACGGCTTCCGCAATATCGTGGATATCGTGCCCGATAGCTTCCGCTATATGAAGGACTTCCTGCCCGCGCTTGGTGCCGAATGGAAGGCGCTGATGTTGCGCTTTGGCGGGCGTTTCTATGACGAGGCCCGCATCCCCAACCGCTGGCGGCTGGATGAGGCAAGCCCTTTCGAATATAACCGCGTGCTTGACCCTAAGCCTGCGTTCAATCTGCAAGACAAGGCGCTGGCCAATTTGCGCGAGGCATTCCCTGTCTTCAATGACGCCCAGATCGCGCAACGTTGGGCAGGGGCCATTGATGTGACGCCCGACGCCATTCCGGTAATCTCGCCCGTCGACCAGATCCCCGGTTTCCATATCGCGACCGGCTTTTCCGGCCACGGTTTCGGCATCGGGCCTGGCGCGGGCCGTCTGATGGCCGATCTGGTCACTGGCCGCACGCCCGTGGTCGATACAAAGCCTTTCCGTTTCAACCGCTTCAGTGATGGCACAAAGATAGAGATTATCAGCGGTTTCTAACCCGTCAGGGGGCGGCCCATCGCCCTGTGACACCCTAAGCGGGGCCAACCCGCACTCTCGACAGACAGACCTATCCCCGCAAGCCACCCGCTTTGCGGACCGGGATAGATTTGCCTGCAACCAACAACAGGGAATGCACGATGACGCAAGATCACAAGACCACATTCACCCGCCGCCAGAGCCTGATGATGATGGGGGCGGCCGGTTCGCTGGGCCTGATGGGGCCAAGCCTTCTGCGCAAGGATGCGGCGCTGGCGGCCAATGCCTCGCCCGAGGGGCAGCTGGTGCTGGCCTTTTCGCAAGAGCCCACCGTTTTCAACCCTTTGATGCCGCATATCGAGGTGGATGAGGGCATTTATTACGCCATTTTCGATACGCTGTTCGATTTCGACCCCGAGGGTCAGCTGTTCCCGATCCTTGCCGCTGAAGTGCCCACCGTTGCCAATGGCGGGATCTCGGAAGACGGGCTGAGCTGGAAGGTCAAATTGAAGGACGGCGTCACTTGGCACGACGGCACGCCCTTCACCGCCGAGGACGTGAAATTCAGCCTCGAGCTGACCGTGAACCCCGATTTCCGGTCCTTCCGCTCCACGGGCTATAAGTTCATGCGCGACATTACCGTTGTCTCGCCCACCGAGATCAGCTGGACCATGTCCGAACCCTTTGCGCCGCTCGCAGGCGTTCTGGCCTCGACCTATATGATCCCGAAAGCCGCCTTTGACGGTCAGGCCGATCTGAACAATACGCCCTTCATGAACAGCCCCATCGGCACCGGCCCCTATAAGTGGAAGACCCGTATGGCGGGCGACCATATCGAGCTGGAAGCCAATGCCGATTACCATATGGACGGGCCGCATCTGAAATCGCTGATCATCAAATATGTGCCTGATCTCAACGTGATGTACACCCAGTTCAAATCGGGCGACATTGATGTGGTGGGGCTGCAATATATCTCGCCCGACCATCTGGCCGAGGCCGAGAAACTGCCGGGCAAAGTGGTCAAAGTGGCAGGCACCGCGACTTTCGAGAGCTTCGGTCTGAACATGCAGCGCCCGCAGTTTCAGGATCTGGCGGTGCGTCAGGCGCTTTATGCGGCCATCGACAAAAGCTCGATCATCGATGCGCTTTACTACGGCGTGCCGACCCCCACCGAGACCTATATGCCGCAGCAGAGCTTCTACTATAACCCCGATCTGCCCAAGCACGAGTTTTCCATCGAGGCCGCCAACAAGCTGCTGGATGATGCAGGCTGGGAGAAAGGCGCCGATGGCATCCGCGCCAAGGATGGCGTGACGCTGTCCTTCACCAATTCCACCACTGCCGGCAACCACCTGCGCGAACAGGCGCAGCAGTTCATCCAGCAGACCTTCAAGGAAATCGGCGTGGATATGCAGATCAAGAACCTGCCGCCAGCCGTGATGTGGGGCGATTACTGGATGAATTCGGAATTCGATACGGTGGTTGTGGGGCTGAACTGTCTGGCGGGCGCCGACCCTGATACGTCGGATTACTTCATGTCCACCATGTCGCCTGCCTTGGGTGGTTCGGGGCAGAACACCTTCGCCTATCAAAGCGAGAAGGTGGACGAGCTGCTGAAGGCCGGTGCGAAAAGCTTTGTGCCAGAGGACCGCAAGAAGATCTATCAGGAACAGCAGGCCGTCATGCGTCATGACCTGCCCTTCCTGCCGATGTTCCAATACGCCGTTGTCAAAGGCTGGAAGGACGATGTCGCAGGGCCCACGCCCAATGTGAACAACCGCATCGATACATGGAACGTGCGCGACTGGTCGCGCACCTGACCCCCAGCCGGAGGGCGCATCCCTCCGGACCCTGTCCCTCCGCGCGATCCGCGGAGGGGCCTTTTCCCCTATTTCCGAAGCCCCAACCGAAAGGCACGACATGCTGCGCTATATCCTGTCCCGCCTCGGGCAAAGCCTGATCCTTCTTGTCATCGTCTCCTGTATCGGCTTTTGCGTGCTGTCGCTGGCCCCCGGGGGGCCGCTGTCGCAATTCGCTCTCAGCCCCGGCATGACGCAGGAGCAGCTGGCCAAGATCGCCGAGCAGATGGGGCTGAACCGCCCGCTTCCGGTGCAATATATCGACTGGCTCAGCCATCTGTTCGTGGGCGATTGGGGGCAAAGCTACCGCGACGGCCAGCCCGTTCTGGCGGTCATCGGGCGGCATCTTTTCGCCACGCTTTTGCTGATGGGCACGGCGACGGTGATTTCGGTGACGCTGGGCTCGGCCATCGGGATTTTCTCGGCGCTCAAACGTGGGGGCGCGTTTGACTATACGATGACGGTCTTTGCCATGGTCGCGCTGTCGATCCCGACCTTCTGGTTCGGGCTTGTCGCGATCTATGTCTTCTCGCTCAATCTGGGCTGGCTGCCTGCGGGCAATATGTACACCGTGGGCGATGGGTCGGTGCTCGATTACCTGCGCCACCTGATCCTGCCCGCCATGGTGCTGGCGCTGGTCGATGTGGCGATCTGGTCGCGCTATATGCGCACCTCCACGCTCAATGTCATCAAGCAGGATTTCGTGCGCACGGCCCGCGCCAAAGGGCTGACTTCGCGCCGTGTGCTTTTCAAACATATCGTGGGCAATTCGCTGGTGCCGATGATCACCTTGGCGGGCTTGCAGCTGCCTATGGTGCTGGGCGGCGCTCTGGTGACCGAGACCGTCTTCACATGGCCCGGCATGGGGCGGCTCTTCCTCGATAGCCTTGGCTATAACGACTATCCGGTGGTGATGGGGCTGCTGATGGCCTCGGCCATTCTGGTTCTGGTGGGCAATCTGGCCGCCGATCTCATTGTTGCGCTGATCGATCCGCGCATCCGTCTGGACTGAGGAGGCTTTGATGACCACCACAACAACCGATCTCGCGCCGCGCCGCAAGCTCTTCCAGTCCCGCGCGCTGCGCCGCTTTGCCTCGCATAAGCTGGCGCTTCTGGGGCTCATCATGGTGCTGGCGCTGACCGTGGCCTGTTTCGCGGGGCCGCATTTCCTGCCCTATGACGAACTCTATATCGACCTGCGCGCGCGCTTTGCGCCTCCCGGCACTGGCGCGCATATCTTCGGCACCGACCCTCTGGGCCGCGATATCGCCGCGCGGCTGTTCCATGCGGGGCAGGTGTCCATGGCGATCGGCTTTGCGGTGATGGTGATTGCCACCGCCATCGGGTCGGTCATCGGGGTGCTGTCGGGCTATTACGGCGGTAAGGTCTCGGCGGTGCTGATGCGGATCGTCGATGCGTTTCTGTCCTTCCCGTCGGTGTTTTTGCTGCTGGCGCTGGCGGCCTTTATCCAGCCCGGGCCGGTTATGATCGCGTTGATCATTGCCGCCACCAGCTGGATGGAGGTGGCCCGCATCGTCGAGGCCGAGGTCAAAGCGCTAAAGGGTCAGGATTTCGTGCAGGCCGCCCAGATGCTGGGCCTGTCCGAGCGCTGGATCATGTTCCGCGAGCTTCTGCCCAATGCCATCGGCCCGATCATCGTGGCCGCCACGCTGACGGTGGCCCGCGCGATCCTGCTTGAGGCCTATATCTCTTTCCTTGGCTATGGCATCCAGCCGCCGCTGCCATCTTGGGGCAATATGCTCAATGGTGCGCAGCAATATCTCGATAGCGCGCCTTGGCTGGCCATTGTGCCCGGTGTGGCGATCACCATTGCCGTGGCGGGGTTCAACTTTATCGGAGACGGTCTGCGCGACGCCTTCGACAGCCGCACCGATCTGTGAGGGCATGATGCGCCGGTTTTCCCCCTTCGAGGACACGCTCTGGTATGCAACGGCCGCCCCCGCGCCGCAGACTCGGCCCTTGCAGGGCGATGTGCAGGCGGATGTCTGTATTGTGGGCGCGGGCTATTCCGGCCTGACCACGGCTTTGGAGCTAGCCAAACAGGGCGTCAGCGTGGTGGTGCTTGAGCGCGCTCAGGTGGGGTTTGGCGGCTCGGGGCGGAACGCGGGCCATTGCACGCCGACCTTCACCCATTATTCGCTGCCCGATCTGCGCCGCGTGTTGGGCGAGCCTTGGGCCGAGCGGCTGATCCACCGCCAGACCCGCGCCAATGACCGCGTGGGCGCGATGATCCGCGACTATGGGATCGACTGCGAATGGGAGCAGAACGGCTATGTGCAGGGCGCTTTATTCCCCAGCCATATCAAGGTGATGGAGAAACGCGCCATCGAATATAACGCGGTGGGCGCACGCACGCGTATGCTCGACCGCGCAGAGGTTGCGGCCATCACCGGATCGCCGCGCTTCATGGGCGGGTGGTATCACGAAGAGGCGGGCGGGCTGAATGCGCTTGGCTATGCGCGGGGGCTGGCGCGGGCCGTCATGCGCGAAGGCGGGCAGATCTTCACCGAAAGCCATGTGACGGGCACCTCGCGCGAGGGCGGCCAATGGGCGGTCACCACGCCGCAGGGCAGGGTGCTGGCCGAGAAGGTGATCTATACCACGGGCGCCTATACGGTGGCGGGTTGGCCGAAGCTCGACCAGACCTTCCGCATCCTGCGGGTGTTTGTGGCGGCGACCCAACCTCTGTCGCCCGAAACGCAGGCCCATCTTCTGCCCAAGCGCACCACCATTCAGGACGGGCGCGGCGATATCTATGTCTATAAATACAGCGCGCAAAACCGCATTGTGGCCTCTATGTTTCCGATGGTCCGGCGCGGCTATGACCGTGCGCTCACCGCAAAGATCATGACCGACCGTCTGAAGTGGCTGCATCCCGAAATCCGCGAGGACATCCGCTGGGACTTCTTCTGGACCGGCGAGCTGGACATGCAGCGCCAGACCGTGCCCCGCCTCTACCAGCTTGCCCCCGGCGTGGTGGCGATGACTGGCCTGTCGGGGCGGGGCGTGCCGACCGGGTCGATGCTGGGCGGTATTCTGGCGGATTGGGCGATGGAGGCCGAATTGGACCTCCGGCTTGAACCGCTCAGCGCTCAGCCGCGCTATATGGACGTGGCGCCCAAGGCGGCGCTTCTGGGCTATCGGTTGCGCGATAATTTCAAGGCTTTGCGACAGGGCGCGCCCCTGCCGCCCCATGCATAAGACGGGGTGTTCCCGTCTGATTTAAGGAGAAGACCCATGCCAGGACCGAAGCTTGACCCGGTCGAAAGCGATGCCGTCCTGCCGAAGGCGGTGGATGTTGTGATTATCGGTGGTGGAATTGCGGGCACCTGTGCCGCGCTTGAACTGGTGGACCGCGGGCTGAAGGTGGCGATCTGCGAGAAGGGCGAGATCGGGGCGGAACAATCCAGCCGCAACTGGGGCTGGGTGCGGCTGACCCATCGTGACCCGCGCGAGATGCCCCTGATGGTGGAAGCCGTGCGCATGTGGGAGGGGCTCAACGAGAGGGTCGAGGCCGAGACGGGCTATCGCCAGTCGGGGGTGACCTATACCTGTGCCAGCGATGATGTGCTGGAAGAAGAAAAGGAATGGGCTGATCTGCTGCAAAGCTACCAGATCCCCGCGCGCATGATCACCCGTGAGGAGGCGCTGGCTGAATATGAGGGGATGGATCTGCCGATCAAGGGCGCGCTTCATAACCCCAAGGATGGCCGCGCCGAGCCGCAAAAGGCCGCGCCTGCCGTGGCCCGCGCCGTGCAGGCCCGTGGTGGCAGCGTGCATCAGAATACGGCCGTGCGGATGATTGATGTCAAGGATGGCCGCGTGACGGGTGTGATCACCGAATACGGGCGGATCGCCTGTTCGCAGGTGCTGCTGGCGGGGGGCATCTGGTCGCGGTTGATGCTGGACAATATGGGCATCTACCTGCCGCAGCTGCGCACCAAGAACACCGTGTTGCGGACCTCCCCCATGGAGGGCGGACCCGAAGGCACGATCAAGTTCCGCGAATTCGCCATGCGGCGCCGGATGGACGGCGGCTATACCATCGCCTCTTCCGCCAATAGCCGCTACGAGATCACCCCCGATAGCTTCCGCCTGTTCGGTGCCTTCCTTCCGGCGCTGAAGAACGAATGGCGCGGGCTGCGTTTCGGCTTTGGCTCGGCCTTTGTGGACGGGCTGAAGACCAAGCGCAAATGGAGCGCCAATGATGTGACCCCCTTCGAGGAGAACCGCATCATGGACCCCCAGCCCGAGACCGCCTTTATCGATAAGGTCTTTGAACGCGTTTCGTCGCGCTGGCCCAAGATGAAGGGCATGAAGATCGAACAACGCTGGGCGGGGATTATCGACGTGCTGCCCGATGTGATCCCTGTGATCTCCGGCACCGAAGGGGTGAAGAACGGGGTCAAGGGGCTGTTTGTCTCGACCGGATTTTCGGGGCATGGCTTCGGGCTTGGTCCGGGAGCGGGGCGGCTGGTGGCCGATCTGATGACCGGCCATCCGCCTATCGTGGACCCCTCGCCCTTCCGGCTGCACCGTTTCTCGGACGGGTCGAAAATCGCACCGATGAGCGGCATCACCCGCAGATGAAAAAGGGGGCCAAGCGGCCCCCTTTCCTTAGCGATGCACGGTATGATCTGAGGCTTTCCACTCGTCCCAGCCGGGCTGACCCTGCATGAAGGCCTCAATCTCGTGCTGGTTGGCCTCCAGCTTGGGATCATGGCGCAGGTAGTGGCGCGTTTCGCGGGCGATCAGCCCCGACAGGATCAAGAGGCCGATCAGGTTCGGGATGGCCATCAGCCCGTTCATCACATCCGAGAAGTTCCACACCACACCCAGTTGCATGGTGCAGCCGATATAGACGATGGCCGAGAACAGCACGCGGAAGGGCATGACAAGGCGGCGACCGAAGAGCCGCTCGATATTGCGTTCGCCGTAATAGGCCCAGCCGAGGATGGTGGAATAGGCGAAAAGCACAAGACCCAAGGTCACGATCCAGTCGCCCCAGCTTCCCGGCAGCCCGTGGGAGAAGGCGCGGGCGGTCATCACGGCCGCCGAGATCTGCTCGCCGGTCACGGGGTCGAGCTGGTTCCAGACGCCGGTGGTGACAATCACCAGACCGGTGCAGCTGACCACGATGATCGTATCGATAAAGGTCTGTGTCATCGAGACAAGCCCTTGCCGGACGGGGTGGCTGGTCTGGGCCGAAGCTGCGGCAATCGCCGCCGAGCCCATGCCGGATTCATTCGAGAAAATGCCGCGTGCCACACCGAATTGCACAGCGATCATGATGGTCGAGCCCAGGAACCCGCCGGTGGCCGCCGAGCCGGTAAAGGCGTCCGAGAAGATCTCGGCCAAAGCCGCCGGAATGGTGCCCGCATTGGCGATCAGAATATACAGCGCGCCCAGCACATAGAAGACGATCATCGCAGGCACCAGACCCGCCGTTACCCGACCGATGGACTTGATCCCGCCCACCAGAACAACCAGCGTCATCACCGCCAGCACCGCGCCGGAGATCCATGTCGGGATATGGAAGCTCTGGTCGAGGTTCGAGGCGATGGAATTGCCCTGCGTCATATTGCCGATGCCGAAACAGGCGCAGACCGCGAAAATCGAGAATGCGATGGCGAGGAATTTCCCGAATCCGTTCGGAATGCCGCGTTCGAGGTAATATTGCGGGCCACCCGATTTCTCGCCCGCCGCATCGGTGACGCGGAAGCGCACACCGCAGAAGGCTTCGGAATATTTCGAGGCCATCCCCAGCAGGGCCGTTACCCACATCCAGAACAGCGCCCCCGGGCCGCCCACGCTGATGGCGGTGGCAACCCCCACGATGTTACCGGTGCCGACAGTGGCCGCCATTGCGGTGGTCAGCGCCTGAAACTGGCTGATATCCCCTTCGGCCCCATGATCGTGACGGCGCCACAGACCAAGGCGCAGCGCCGCGCCAAGACGGACAAACTGCAACGCGCCCAGTCGGAAGGTGAGAAAAATACCCGTTCCCAGAAGGAGAGGGATAAGAAGGTAGGGGCCCCATACGATGCCCCCGACTGTTCCCAGAAAGGATTCCAGAGTGTCCGTCGTCATCAACTGTCTCTTTATTCAATAAGTCATCCCGAGCAAAACGTCGGGCCTGAAGCCGATTGTCAAGCCGAAGGCGGGGTGGATGTTTGATCGATTGATTAAGAAAAATGCCTGAAATGTAGAGTGTGGGTGAAAATATTTGCATCAGGTGCATGTCGGCTATGTGAAAAAAAGCGTAAAATAGAGCGTTTCGCTGGCCGGAGGCCGCCGTTGATATGCCAAGGGTTTTCGTAAACCGGCGCGCAATTATGCGTTTATGTTCAATATTTAGACCGATCTGGCCGGTTGTTCTCGGATGGCGGCGGTGGACGGGATGTCGTGCCGCGACAAAATCCCTGTTCCCGATCCGCCATTTCTACAAAACGGCTCAGGCGATTATTTTATGCGTCTCATTTCTGAGCCTATCGAGGAGGTATATTGAAATTGCAAATCCGGCTGTTGAAAATCTGGGTGGTCCTGAATGCCGTATTGGCGGGGGCCGATTGTATTTTCTGCGTTTATGTTCTTGGCTTGGCATGCGGCTTTGCCAGCGTGTCGGGGCACTGTCAGCATATCGGGGTCGCGTCCCTGTTTGTCGGCTCGCGGGAAGATTTCCTGTTTCTGGGGCTGCCGTTGCTGGTGCTGTGCGGTCTTTTGATCCTGTCGGGCACAACGCTTTACATCCTGTGCCGGAAGGCACCGCAAAAGACGCTCAAGGCAGAGAGGCCCTCTTTGCCATGCGGCAGATGACGTCAAACCGGATAAGGCCTGAGGCGCGTGCGCTGTGGCAGGAAGGCCGATGCTTTGTGAAAATAGGCTGCATTTTCACGGCCGGATTGCCAAACGTGGCGAAGTTGGGCAAAATCATGGCAAGATTAAGGCAGTATCCAGATCCGGTATAAAACCCCGACAGTGTATCGCGGTTGTCCGGACCAGAGGGCAGGGCAGTGGTTTTACGTATCTTCGGCGCCAGTCTTCGGGCGCTATTACTGGCATTCGTGATCTGTGTTCCGGCGCTTCTTCTGCCCGGAGCAGGGGCCGATACGATGCAGGTCGTGGCCTTTGTCGCCTTGTTTCTCGCAGGGCTGACCGTGTTCGAATACAGTTCCGTCTATCCCTGCCTTGTCGAATTCCGCGATGCCGCGCCCTATAACCGCATCCGTTTTCTGGTGTTTTTCGGGCTGGTGATCCTGTTGTCTCTGGCCAGTATCGCCCCTGCGGTGCCCAGCACCTTCAACCGGCTTTTGCTGGCGCTCGGGCATGCTTTCGGCGGTCTGCTGGATTTCCCCTATAGCCCCTTGCGGCTTCTGATGCAGGTTCTGCCCGCTGCGGCGCAATCGCGTTTGGGGGTGTTGCAAAGCCTTGCGGGGCTTGCAAGCATGGTGTGCCTGACGGGCATCGGGGCTTTTCTTGTGGCGATTCATGCGCTGGGATGGCCCAACCGGCAGGAGCGGTTCAATGTCTGGGTCAATCTGCCGACCTTCGATCCGACGATGGGCGGGGATGTGGTGGACAGGTTGCGCCGCGATTCTTGGGTGAATGCGAGTGTCGGTGTGGTTCTTCCCTTTCTGCTGCCGGTGCTGCTGAAGCTGGTCTCTATTGTGTTTGTTTCGGTGATGCCGCGCAGCCCGCATGCTTTGATCTGGCTGGTGATCCTATGGGCATTCCTTCCTACGGCTTTGGTGATGCGTGGCATGGCGATGGGCCGGATCGCGGCGATGATCGCGCAACGCAGGCGTCACGCCCGTGCCGAGGCCGAAGCCGGAGACGACGGTACCTATCAGGCGGCCTGATCTGTGTGGCCCTGTGGCTATGGGGCCTGACACTGGCCGTGGCTGAAGAGGCATCGGGGCTGCGGATTGCGCTTTGGGATCCGCAGCTTGGCCGGAAGGGGCCGGGGCTTCTGTATCGCGATATTCTTGCGCGGAAGGACCCGCAGGTTGCGGCCAGTGTCGCGGAAATGGCCAGCTTGTCTGCGGATGTGCTGCTGCTTCTTGATTTCGATTGGGATGCGCAGGGGCTGGCGGCAGAGGCCTTTCGCAAGAGCCTTGCCGCGCAGGGTCTGGACTATCCCTATGCATTGCATCTCCAGCCCAATAGCGGTCTGCCATCGGGGGCGGATCTGGATGGGAACGGCGTTCTGGGCGAGGCAAGGGATGCGCAGGGATATGGCCGGTTTACGGGGCAGGGCGGGGTGCTGTTGCTTTCACGGTTGGAGATCGGGCCGGTGCAGGATCTGAGTGGCACGCTCTGGCGGGACATGCCGGACACTCTGATCGCGGGCGCGGGCCTGTCCGAGGCGGCGCAGCGGGTGCAACGCCTGTCCTCCACCGTGCATTGGGATGTGCGCGTGCACGAGGCCGGTCACGCATTGCGGCTTCTGGTCTGGGCTGCCACCCCCCCGATTTTCGACGGGCCCGAAGATCGCAACGGGCGGCGCAATCATGACGAGACGGCGTTCTGGTTGCCCTATCTTGCGGGCTTGCCCGACGATCCGCCCGTGGTGATGCTGGGGCGCGCCAATCTGGACCCCGACCAGTCCGAAGG
Organism: Thioclava sp. GXIMD4216; assembly: GCF_037949285.1. NCBI lineage: Bacteria > Pseudomonadati > Pseudomonadota > Alphaproteobacteria > Rhodobacterales > Paracoccaceae > Thioclava > Thioclava sp. GXIMD4216. The sequence continues at coordinate 43,397 of NZ_CP149927.1, read as the reverse complement.
ACGCAAGGATGCCTTGCAGGCGCTTCTTGCCCATCCAAGATTGCAAGATCCCCGTCCCGCATCCACGGATGCCGCGCAGCGGGGAAGCCCCTTTGCCACGAGCGATCTGTCGGGCAGGCTGCTGCGGCTGGATTACATCCTGCCGGATCGGCGGTTGCAGGTCTCTGGGGCCGGAACGCGGTGGCAGGCTCCGGCCCATGTCTCGCCGCGTTACAAGATGGTCTGGGTCGACATCGCTTGGCCATGCGATTGCGCACGGGGCGATTGATCGGCGGCGCGACCCTCGGGTTTGACCTTCATGCCGCGCATATAAAGGTGCTCGAAGGCGATCCGGTCCAGTGATTTGGTCTCATAGGTCGGGAACAGCATGCGGAACGGACCTTCGTCAATGACGTGGTCATTTTGGTAGAACGCACGGTTGGCCGCCATCTGACGCCCGCTTGCGCTGAACTGTGCCCGCCACCACGGATAGGATTTCAGGCGGATCTTCTTGTCGATCTGTCTGGAGAGGCTCTCGGCGAGCTGACGGGCGGAAAAGCGCGTGCCGGGGAAGGGAATGTCCAGAAAGCCGCCGCCTTCGTCTGCGGTTTCGGCCAAGGCCACGGCGACCCGCGTCAGATCTTCCAGATCGGCATGGATATGCAGCTTGTCCGCCGGACCCAGCGCCGTGATCTCGTGTTTGGCAAGCTTGGGCAGGACGAGGCTGTTCATCAAGGTGGCCTGTGCGCCCGGCATGACGAAATCGCCCGCCCGCAGCATCAGCATGGCATGATCGGCATCGGCGGCCTCGCGATAGCGCTTTTCGGCCTCGCTGCGGGCTTTGGCACGGCGGCTGACCGGCGCGTGGGGGCAGTCGGGGCCCCACGCCGTGCCGCTGCGGCCATAAATGTGGAAATTCCCCGGGACGATGACCGAAGCCCCCGAGTTGCGGGCTGCGGCAATCACCTTCTTGGTCAGGTCCGGCAGGTCGCGCTCCAGCTCTGCGGTATTGGCGGGATTGGTGGCGTTGATGATCCAGCGGGCACCGCGCGCCGCAATCGAGACATCCGAGCCGCGATGGTAGCGGTCGACATCCCAGCCTGCGGCACGGAAGGCGCGGGCGGCGGCGGCTCCGAAAAGCCCCCCCATCCCGAGAATCAGGAGTCTGCGAGTCATGCGTTTTTCCGTTCTGCTCTTTATGGTCCTATCATGCAAAATCGGACGCCCCTGCGCGAGCGGCTGATTTTCACGACTGCGAAACCTCGCCTATGACGCTGCGTCATCTTCAATGCTGCCGATTTTTTCTCCCCGCGCACCGTCCTCCGGTGCCGTCCAAGTGCACGTTCGGAACTTGACCCCGAGGCGGGCATTGGCTACGCCCTCGCCCAACCTTGTCTTATTGGCCAGTTGGGCCTGAACATGCGGGAGGTATTTCATGGCAAACCCTTCGATCCTCATTCTGGCGGGCGACGGCATCGGCCCCGAGGTCATGACCGAAGTCAAAAAGGTCATCAACTGGTTCGGCGCAAAGCGCGATGTGGCCTTTGATGTCTCCGAAGATCTGGTGGGTGGCGCGGCCTATGACGTGCATGGCGTGCCGCTGTCGGACGAAACCATGGCCAAGGCGCAAGAGGTCGATGCGGTGCTTCTGGGCGCCGTGGGCGGCCCGAAATACGACGTTCTGGATTTCTCGGTGAAGCCCGAGCGCGGTTTGCTGCGTCTGCGCAAGGAGATGGATCTTTATTCCAACCTGCGCCCCGCACAATGCTTTGACGCGCTGGCCGATTTCTCCTCGCTGAAAAAAGATGTGGTCGCCGGTCTGGATATCATGATCGTGCGCGAGCTGACCTCGGGCATCTATTTCGGCGAGCCGCGCGGCATCATCGTTGAAAATAACGAGCGTGTGGGCATCAACACCCAGCGCTATACCGAGAGCGAAATCGAGCGCGTTGCCCGTTCGGCCTTCGAACTGGCCAAGCGTCGCGGCAACAAGGTCTGCTCGATGGAGAAGGCCAATGTGATGGAGTCGGGCATCCTGTGGCGAGAAGTCGTGCAGCGCGTGCATGACGAAGAGTATCCCGAAGTCGAGCTGTCGCATATGTATGCCGATGCTGGCGCGATGCAGCTGTGCCGCGCGCCCAAGCAGTTCGACGTCATCGTGACCGACAACCTGTTTGGCGATCTGCTGTCGGATGCGGCGGCGATGCTGACCGGCTCGCTTGGCATGCTGCCCTCGGCAAGCCTTGGTGCGCCGATGGCCAATGGTCGCCCGAAAGCGATGTATGAGCCCGTGCACGGCTCGGCCCCCGATATCGCGGGTCAGGGCAAGGCCAACCCGATCGCCTGCATCCTGTCGTTCTCGATGGCGCTGCGCTACAGCTTCGATCTGGGCGCGGAAGCCGACCGTCTGGAAGCGGCCGTGGAAAAGGTGCTTGCCGATGGCGTGCGCACCGCAGACCTGCTGGGCCCCGAAGGCGGTGTGCCGGTTTCGACCTCGGAAATGGGCGACAAGATCATCGAAGCGCTCGACGCCTCGCTCTGATCCCTTTCGTTCCTGCACGCCGCGCCCCCGAACAGAGGGCGCGGCGTTTTCATGTCTGGCTTTGGCCCATATCAGGCCAATGCCTTGCGGATCCTGTCCAGTTGCTGGCGCCGGTCATGGCGCGCTTGCAGGGCGGTGGCCATATCGACCGGCACAAACCGGACATGCATATTGGGCTGGAGCTGGCCGATCAGGTCCATATCCGCCGAAATCACCGTGCCCAGCATGAAATACCCGCCGCCCGAAACCGCATCGCGGTGCAAGATGATGGGTTCTGCCCCGCTTGGCACCTGCACCGACCCGTAAGGGTAGCAGGCATCGGTGATATTTGACGGATCCGATCCTGCGCCAAAAGGCTGGTCCTGTGCGACAAATTCCAAAGGCGTGCCGCCTTGGAATCGGTAGCCCATCCGGTCGGCCTCATTGGCCACGCGCCAGTCCTCCTTGAAGAATTGCGTAAGGCTGGCCTCGGTCAGGCGGTGGTTGTAAAGCCCCGGGAGAATGCGCAGCTCGGCGCGGGCGGCCGGAAGGCGGCGCAGCTCCGGCGGCAGGCTCTTGCCGGTGCCGGCCTTGGCCCCCGTTCCGATCGGTAATTCATCCCCCGGCTGCACGGCCCGCCCCTTGACCCCGCCAAGCGCGCCGATGGCATAGGTCGAGCGCGATCCAAGCGCCATCGGCACATCGATCCCGCCTGCCACGGCGATATAGGCCCGTGCGCCCGCTTGCAGATAGTCGAACGACAGCACCTGACCCGCGCGCACGTCCAGCGCGGTCCATGTGGGCTGGGGTGCACCATCGATCTTGGGCGGCAGCTCCGCGCCGGTGATCGCGATCACGGCATCCTCGGTAAATTCCAGCTCCGGCCCGAAAAAGGCGCATTCCAGACAGGCCGCCCCTTCCTCATTGCCGACCAGAAGATTGCCCGCGCGCAGGGCCATACGGTCCATCGCGCCGCCCATCGGGATGCCCAAATGGTAATAGCCCGGACGGCCAAGGTCTTGCACCGTCGTGGAAATTCCGGCGGAGATCACATTAATCGGCATGGAGCGCCTCCATCAGCTTGGCATTTGTGCCGTCGATATCGGCGTTGAACTCCTCAAGCGAGAAGCGCACAGGGCGGATGCGGGGGGTGTAGCTGCCCTCTTCGACCTCGCGCAGGATACGGTCATATTCCTCGCGGGTGATGGGTTTCCATTTCACGATGTCGCCGGGGCGGAAGAAGACCATGAACTCCTTCAGATGCGCGACCTTCTGCTCGGGGTCGTAGATTGGCATCGGCGTGATGCCGAACATCTGGTAGCCGCCCGCGCCACGCACCGAATAGATGCAGGAGAAACAGCCGCCATAGCCTACGGTCTGCTTTGGCGTATCGGTGCGCGGGCGCAGATATTTGGGCACCTCGATCTGCCGGTCGCGATCCACCATCTGGTAAAGGAACGGCAGCCCCGACACGAACCCCACCATCGACACGAACCAAGGCGCGCCGGAATGCGCCTCGATGAAGGCCTCAACACTGTCATAGCCGTTGATCCGTGCGGCATATTCAAGGTCGGTGGCCGCGGGGTCCTGATGGCGTTCGCGAAAGCGCATCAGGGTCTCATGCGTCCAAGGGTCCTGATAATACACAGGAATTTCAACGATGCGGGTGTCGAGCACGGCAGGGGCCGCCTCGGCCTGTGCCTCCAGCTCCTGCAGCCGCGCCATCAGGTCTTCGGGCGCGATCACATCAGGGTCGAATTTGATCTGGAACGAGGCATTGGCGGGGCAGATCTCGGTGATGCCCTCTATTTTCGCATCGCGCACCGCATTCGTCATGGAAAGCGAGGTAAAGAACGCCTCGAGCGACATGGACGGGTCGACTTCGACGAAGATATGCTCGTCTCCGCCATAGGAATAACGGCAGCTCATGCGGCTTTGTCCTTTTCGGCTGCGATCAGATGGGCGTGGCTGTCCAGCCATGGCTCCAGCCATTTGGTGTGGACGTGATTGGCGCGTAGCTCGGCATCGCCCAGAAGCGCACTGAACAGCGGCGCGGTGGTGGGCAGGCCGTCAACCTGCAATTCGCCAAGCGCACGGCCAAGGCGGGTCAGCGCCGCCTCGCGGGTGTCCGCCCAGACCACCAGCTTGCCCAGCAGCGAGTCATAGAAGGGCGGGATCGCATAGCCCTGATACAGCATGTGATCCATCCGCACGCCCGGCCCGTCGGGCAGGCGCAGCCCGCTGACCACACCGGGGAAGGGCATGAAATTATTGGCCGGATCCTCGGCGTTCAGCCGCACCTCGATGGCATGGCCGCGCCGCTGGATGTCGGATTGGCGCAGCGACAGGGGCGCACCGCCTGCCACGCGGATCATCTCGGCCAGAAGGTCATGGCCGGTGATCATCTCGGTCACCGGATGCTCGACCTGAATACGGGTATTCATCTCGATAAAGTAGAAAGCGCCCGTCGCATCATCATAGAGATATTCCAGCGTGCCCGCACCACGGTAGTTGACCGACTTGGCCAGCGCCACGGCAGACTGACACAGCGCCTCGCGGGTGGTGTCATCGAGCGCGGCCGAAGGGGCCTCTTCCCAGACCTTCTGGCGACGGCGTTGCAGCGAGCATTCGCGATCGAAGAAATGCACCACATCCTGCCCGTCGCCCATGATCTGCACCTCGACATGGCGGGCGCGGGCAATCAGCTTCTCGATATAGATACCCCCATCGCCAAAGGCGGCCTTGGCCTCGGCAGAGGCCTGCGGGGCCAGCGTGCGGAACTCTTCCGCCGTCTCCGCCACGCGTATGCCACGCCCGCCTCCACCGGCGGCGGCCTTGATCATGACCGGAAAGCCGATCTGTCCGGCAAGGGCTTCGGCGGCGGCCATATCGGTGATGATCCCGTCCGATCCCGGCACGGTGGGGACGCCTGCGGCCAAAGCGCTCGCGCGGGCGGCAGCCTTGTCGCCCATCATGCGGATCGTGTCACCCGAGGGGCCTACAAAGATGAGCCCTGCGGCCACCACCCGATCCGCAAAGCCCGCATTTTCCGATAGGAACCCGTAGCCCGGATGGATCGCATCCGCGCCACTGTCGCGGGCCGCTTTCAGGATCGCGTCGATATCCAGATAGGATTTGGCCGCAGGCGCGGGGCCGATACAGATGGCCTCATCGGCCAGTTTGACCGCCAGCATCTCGGTATCGGCTTCGGAATGGACCTGCACGGTCTTGATCCCCAGATCGCGGGCCGCACGCTGGATGCGCAGCGCGATTTCACCGCGATTGGCGATCAGAAGTTTTGTGATCCCCATCCCCTTACTCCATCACGCAGACACATTGGCCGGGGGTGACGGGGGTGCCATCCTCGACGGTGAACTCGGCAATCACACCGGCATCGGCGGCCTTGATCTCGATGAAAGTCTTCATCACCTCGACCAAGCCGACGGTCTCGCCAGCCGCAACGCTGTCTCCGGCCTCCTTGAAGGCGGGCTGGTCGGGGGCGGGTTTGCGATAGAAGGTGCCCGGAACGGGAGAGCGGATTTCGGTGGGCATGAGCAGGATCCTTTCGTGCAGGGGTGGGAGCGTCATTGGCCAAGCGCGGCCTTGACCGCTTGAGCGATCTGGACAGCGTTCGGCGTATCGGAATGGATGCAGATGGTTTCGGCGCGCACCGGCAGATGCTTGCCCGAAACGGTGGTCAGAAGGCCCTCGGACACAGCGCGCAGACAGCGTTCGGCGGCCTGTGCGGGGTCAACGGCCTGATGGTCGCGGGTGATGATCAGGCGGCCTTCGTCGTCATATTCGAGATCGGCGAAGAACTCGGCCCAGAAGGTCAGGCCGCGTTCGGTGTAAATGCGTTCATGCAGGGTGCCCGTCAGCCCCATCACCGGCAGGCCGTAGATTTCGGCGGCATCGGCGACGGCATGCGCGATATGCTCCTGCCGTGCTGCCATGCCGTAAAGCGCCCCGTGCGGCTTGAGATAGTCGAGCGTCATTCCTTCGGCATCCACAAACCCTTTCAGCGCGCCGATCTGGTAGAGAATGATATCCGCCATTTCCTGACGGTCCATCTTCATTTCGCGCCGTCCGAAGCCGGGCAGGTCGGGCAACGAGACATGCGCGCCCACGCTGACATTATGGGCCCGTGCCAGCGCGACGGTGCGCCGCATATGGCTGGGGTCCGATCCGTGAAAACCGCAGGCCACATTGGCCTGTCCGATGAGAGGCATGATCGCGGCATCATCGCCAAAGCGATAGAGGCCGAAGCTTTCTCCCATGTCGCAATTGAGGGTGGCGGGCACGTGCCTCTCCTTTTCTGGCGGATCCGGTCGCGGCAGAACGGCATGTCGGGGCGACGGCCATAGCGGATGCTGGCCGGAGCGGGCAACAGGCGGGTCTTGGCCACGCGATAGCTGCATGCCCGCAGCGCATGGCCAAGAGGCACAGCGGCGCATGGGGGCTATGGCAGGCAGAGCGTCGGATCTTCGGGTTATGGTGTCTCTGTTGGGTGGCCTCTCGCGGGCCTCGGTGCCGGATTTTTCCGGCCTTGTTCTCATCAAGACAGGGTTTCGGCGGAATGTAAAATACAGAATATGCTGGTAATGAATTCTGAAAAATGAATAATGCTGCTGGGCGCGGTGGCCTCCGGTTGAAACAGATATATCGCTTTTATCCGGCGTTATCCGGCAAATGCCCCGACAATAAAGGGTTTTCATCTGCGCGGCGTGCAGTCGCTACAGGATCGCCCCAAGGCTGTATCTGTTTTGTGGAATAGAGGTATCTCCTATAATGAACGAACCCACCTTCCGCCAGATTCGCTACTTTGTTGCCGTCGCCCGCGAGGGGCAGGTGTCGCGGGCGGCGAAGGAACTGAATGTCTCGCAATCGGCTGTCACCACGGCCATCCGCCAGCTTGAAGAGATTGTCGGCGCCCCCCTGTTCGACCGGCATGCGGGGGGCATGGGGCTGACCTATGAGGGGACGATCTTTCAAGATCATGCGCGGCGCGTGCTGAGTGCTCTGGACGAGGCGGTGCGCGCCCCCAACCTGCGGCGCAGCGAGGTGGAGGGCGCGCTGCGTCTGGCGATGACCTATACGGTGGCGGGCTATTATGCCTCGCCCTATCTTGAACGGTTCATCCGTGCCTTTCCGAAGGTGACGCTGCAGATGGTCGAGGCCCCGCGCGAGGCGATCGAGGACGGCCTGGTCTCTGGCCGCTATGATCTGGCACTGATGCTGACCTCGAATATCGCCAATCAGGAAGGGCTGCTTTACGAGACGCTGTTGCAATCGCGGCGCAGGCTTTGGGTCGGGGCCGAACATCCCCTGCTGGAGAAGCCCGTTGTGACCTTGGCCGATGTCGCGCAGGAGCCTTATGTCATGCTGACCGTGGACGAGGCCTCGAATACCGCGCAGCGTTACTGGAACCATTTGCGGGCGCGGCCCAGAATTGCGTTTCGGACCTCGTCAACCGAGGCGGTGCGCTCGATGGTCGGGGCAGGGATGGGGGTCACGATCCTGTCGGATATGGTCTATCGACCGTGGTCGCTGGACGGGCGGCGGGTCGATGTGATCACGCTGGCCGATCCGATCCCCACGATGAATGTGGGCTTGGCATGGGCGGCAAATGTGGAACACTCCGCCGCCGTGCAGGCCTTTTGCGAGTTCATGCATAGGGGCTAGGCCGGGGCGTAATCTAGAGAGGGGCCTCAGGCAGGGCTGAGATAGGGGGCCAGATCGGTCGGCGGGTCGATGATCGCGGTGATCTTGAGCTGCGCGATGGTGCGCGCCATCGCATTGCCCAGATGGGTGGTCAGCAGATCCGCCGCCGCCGATACCGGCCCCGTTTGCAGCAGCTCGATAATGGTCGCGATCTCGCGCAGCGTCTGCAGGTCGGGCGGCAGCCCGAGCGAGAACAGCGCAAGCTGCGAGGCATCCAGCGCGCGGCGGTTGAGTTCGGCGAAACGGGCAAGGTCGCGGTTGGGGGTGGCCATGACGGCAGCCTCGAAGAAGCAGCCCTCCAACCGGAACCAGCGGGCCGGCGACAGTCTCTCGACCGGATCAAGGCTGCGGATCTCGTCCAGAAGGTGCTGCAGGCTGGCCTGATCGGCGCGGCCCGATTTGAGCGCGGCCACCTCAAGCACCTGACGCAGCTCGAATTTATCCTTGATGCGTTGGGCGGTGAGCGGTTCGACGATCCAACGGGAGGTCTGGGTTTTCTGGACCAGTCCCCGTTCCTGCAGCCGCCCCAGCACATCCCGCACCACGGTGCGCGAAATATCGTATTCCTGCGCGATCATCGCTTCGATCACGCGGTAACGGCCAAAGATCAGGCTGCGCGACAGCTCGCGCTCGACCTCGGCATAGATGCGGTGCCAAGAGGGCTGCCCCAAGGCGTCGTCCAGCCCCTCCAGATCCAGCTCGACCTGACGCAGATCAACGCGCTGCGGCGTGCCGCACCCGCCCGCCACCACCAGCCCGCGACCGGAAAAGCGGGTCAGCAGCCCCTCGTCCTCTAGGATGGAAAAGGCGCGTTTGACGGTGGCCCGTGACATGCCCAGCCGCTCGGCAAGGGCGCTTTCCTGCAAGACGAAGCCTGCCAGAAGATGCCCTGCCTCGATATTGCTGCGCAACAGCGAGGCGGCGGCCTCGAACATGGTGGCAGGCGTGCCGGAGGTCGCGTCGTTGCGGTCGATGATCGCTGTGCTCATAGGGGGGCTCCGTCTGCGCCGAGAAGGTCTTGCGAGTCAGGATAACGGTTTTTGCACGCAATGCATCAATGATCTTTGCACACAAAGATCTTATTCTGATCATCAACTGAGCAGTTATCTTGCCAAAAACAGCCGGCATGTCTGGTTTTTACGCACTAGAATGATGTTATTTTGGCTTGCGATCCTAAAAAAATGATTTTTGAGCACAAAGATCGAAAAAGTCTTGATCGAAAGATAGAATCGATTTTTGTATGCATATATCAAAAATAACAGGGAGACGCCGATGCTCACGCTATCCGGGGTCAGCCGAAAATACGGCGATGTAACCGCATTGGACGGTCTGGACTTCACGGTGCCTGACGACCGCTATGTATCCCTTCTGGGGGCATCCGGCTCGGGCAAGACGACCCTGCTGCGGGTGATTGCGGGCTTTGAGGAACCTGATACTGGCACGGTCAGCTTTGATCGCACCCGTCTGGACGGGGTTCCGCCGCATCTGCGTGATATCGGCTTCGTTTTCCAGAATTTCGCGCTTTTTCCGCATCTGAGCGTGCGCGACAATGTGGCCTTCGGGCTGCGTCATCGTGCCAAGGCGGCGGTGAGCGACCCGAAAGAGGTGATCGAGCGCGCCGAGGCGGCGCTGGATCTGGTCGGGCTCAGGGGCTTTGGCCATCGCGGTGTGGGGGCAATTTCGGGCGGGCAGCGCCAGCGGGTCGCCTTGGCGCGGACGCTGGTGACCGAACCGCGGATCGTGCTTCTGGACGAACCGCTTGGCGCGCTTGATGCCAATCTGCGCGCGCGGATGTGTGACGAATTGCGCGCCATCCGCGAGCGGCTGAAAGTGTCCTTCCTGCATGTCACGGGCTCCGAGGCCGAGGCGCTGACGATGGGCGATACGGTCGCCATTCTGTCGGGCGGCAGGATCGTGCAGGATGCGCCCGCCACCCGTCTTTTTGCCAATCCCGACAATGCCGCCGCCGCCCGCCATCTGAACGCATGGAACATCCTTGCGGGGCAGGGAACGGGCGCGGGCTTTGCCACCGGTGCCGCCACATTCGCCCTGCCGCCGCATCTGATGCCGCGCGGTGCGGGCAGCCTTGGCGTGCGTTTCGACCAGATCAGCATCGCCCGCCCCGACGCTGTGCCCGAGGGGCATCTCTCCTTCCCTGCGCGCTATCTGACGGGGGAATTCAACGGCCCCACCGCGCTGGCGTTTTTCCGCACCGATGACGGGCAGCTTGTGCAGGTCGTGGACCATCTGGGCCAGCCACGCCTGCCCGAGATGACCGAAGGCGCGACCTATGCGCTGCATTTCCATCCGGACCAGATCCGTATTTTCGAGGGAGCTGCATAATGGCTGCTGCAACCACCGACCTCCCCGAGGCCACATCCCAAAGCCCCGCCGTCGCCCGTGCCCGCAAAGACCGGAACCGCGCGCTGATGTTGCTGACGCCCGGCGTGATCTGGATGGCGCTTTTCATGGTGCTGCCGATGGCGATGGTTATCTATGTCAGCTTCTGGACCCAGACCACCTTCAGCGTGAATTCGACGCTGACCACCGCCAGCTGGGAACGCTTCCTGTCGTCCCCGACCTATCTTTCCGCCATTGGCACCACGATCCGCATCTGGGCGATCGTGCTGGTGGCGACGATTGCCATCGGCTATCCGGTGGCGCTGTTCATCGGGCTTTTCGTCCGTAACAAGACCCTCCAGACCGCGCTTCTGGTCGCCTGTGTGATCCCGTTCTGGACCTCGTTCCTGATCCGCGTGATCGCTTGGCGTCCGATGCTGGGCACGGAAGGCGCGATCAACACGATCCTGCTCAATCTCGGGATCATCCACGAGCCGCTGACCTTCCTGCTGTTTTCCGAGTTCTCTGTTTTAGTAGGGATGACCCAGATCTACTGCGTCTTCATGGTGGGGCCGATCACCTTCATGCTTGGCCGCATCGACCCGTCGGTCATCGAGGCCGCACGCGATCTGGGCGCCTCCTTCGGCACCATCTTCCGCCGCATCATCCTGCCTCTGTCGCTGCCCGGTGTTGTGGTGGGCGCGATCTTCGTTTCGGTGATGGTGCTGGGCGAGTTCGCCACTGCCGCCTCGCTTTCGGGGCGCAAGGTGAACCTGCTGGGCAATATTATCGTCTCGCAGGTCGGGTCGCTCAAATGGGCCTTTGCCGCCGTGGCGGGCGTGGTCCTGACCATCATCATCACTGCCGTCATCGCGCTGGCGCTGCGCATCGTCGACCTGCGCAAGGAGATGTAACCCATGCACTCGCGTATCCTCAAACCCGTTCTTGGCGTCTATACGGCGATCTTCCTCCTCTTCCTCTATGGCCCGATGATCGTGCTGGCGATCCTCAGCTTCCAAAGCGCCGATGGCGGGCCGCAATTCCCGATCCGCGACTGGTCGATCTACTGGTACGAGCATCTTCTGGGCATGGTCGATGGATCGCGCGTCTCGCAGCTTCCTGTGGGCGATAGCCTGATCCGCTCGCTGGTGCTGGCCTTCATGACCACCGTGGTCTCGACCGTGCTGGGCGTGATGAGCGCCGAGGCCTTCCGCACCAAGTTCCGTGGCTCTGGCCCCGTTTTCTACCTCATCATCCTTGGCATGATGGTGCCGGGCGTGCTGGTGGGGCTTGGTATGGCGCTTTTGTCGAACACGCTGGGGATCGGCCGCGCATGGTGGGGCACCAGCTTCGTGCTGCATGTGGTCTATACCTATCCCTTTGCCTTCCTTGTTCTATTGGCGATCTTCAACCGCTTCGACCGCAGCGTCGAGGAAGCCTCGATGGCGCTCGGTGTCAGCCCCGCGCAGACCTTCCGCCGCGTGACCTTTCCGATCATCTTTCCGGGCGTGCTGTCGGCGATGCTTTTCTCTTTCACGCTGTCTTATGACGAATTCGCCCGCACGCTGTTTACTGCGGGGCGCGACCTGACGCTGCCGCTGGCGATCTATGGCACCTTCTCGGTGGAGATCTATCCCAACATCTTCGCCTTCGGGGTGCTGACCACGCTCTTCTCCTTCACGCTGCTGGTGATCTACGGGCTGTTGATGAAGCGCTTCACCGCACGGGCGGGCAAGTTCAAGGGGCAGGAAGCATGAGCCGCGTCGCATTGGTCACGGGCGCGGGCTCGGGGCGGCCATTGCGCTCCGGCTTGCCGCAGACGGGGCGCGGGTGGCGGTCAATGACCTGCATCCTGACGCGGCCCAAGCGACCGTCGCCGCGATTGTGGCGTCTGGGGGCGAGGCGATGGCCGTGGCCGCCGATGTCGCGGACGAGGCCTCTGTGGGCGCGATGATGGATCAGGTGCGCGCCTCGCTGGGCGACCCGCAGATCTTGGTGAACAATGCGGGCTTCGGCCATCAGGCCCCCTTCGCCGAGATCACGCCTGCCCAGTTCGACCGGATGTTTGCGGTGCACGTGCGTGGCAATTTCCTGTGCACACGGGCCTGCCTGCCCGCGATGCTCGCGGCGGGCGAGGGGGTGGTGGTCAATGTGGCCTCCCAGCTTGGTCAGGTCGGCGGTGTCGAGCTTGTCCATTACGCAGGCGCCAAGGCCGCGATCATCGGCATGACCAAATCGTTGGCGCGCGAGGTCTCAAACCGTGGCGTGCGCGTCAATGCCGTGGCCCCCGGTCCGATCAATACGCCCCTCGTTGCGGCGCTTTCCGAAGACTGGAAAGCCGCCAAACGCGCGGAGCTGCCTCTGGGCCGGTTTGGCGAGGTGGCCGAGGTGGCCGGAAGCGTGGCCTTCCTCTGTTCCGATGACGCAAAACTCTATGTAGGCCAGACGCTTGGCCCGAATTCCGGAGATGTGATGCTATGACCCAAGATAAACGGGTGGTGATTGTAACGGGCGCAGGGATCGGGATTGGTCGCGCCGCCGCCGAGACCTTTGGTGCCAAGGGCGATCATGTGATTGTCACCGATATTCTGGCCGAGGAGGGCGCGCGCGTCGTCGCGGCGATCACCGATGCGGGCGGCTCGGCGGAGTTCATGGCGCTGGATGTGCGCGACACGCCTGCCTGTGATGCGCTGGTCGCCCGCGTGCTGGAGATGCATGGCCGGATCGATGTGATCGTGGCCAATGCGGGCATCGCCCATTGTGTGCCGATGGCCGAGATGACCGACGAGAAATGGGACGAGACGTTCGAGATCGACCTCAAGGGGATGCTGCGGGTGATCCGTCCGGCCCTGCCTGCGATGAAGGCAGGGGCCTCTATCATCTGTCTCAGCTCGATCATGGGCACGGCCTATGGCTGGGACGAGCATGTGCATTACTCGGCGGCCAAATCCGGCGTGATCGGGCTGGTGCGCGGCCTTGCGGTGGAATTTGCCGCGCGTGGCATCCGCGTGAACGGCGTGGCGCCCGGCTATATCCGCACCGCGCAGCTTCTGAACCCCGGCCATAGTCTTGGTCCGCAGGCGGCTGAAATCGCCTCCCCCTATATCCCGATGCAGCGGCTGGGCGAGCCTGCCGAGATCGCCTCTGTCATCGGGTTCCTCGCCTCCGCTGATGCCTCCTACCTTACGGGGCAGGTCATCACGGTCGATGGCGGCCTGACACCGGGCCGCTACTGAATACCGCAAAAACACAAAAAGAAGCGGTGCCCTTTTTGCAACCTCATCCTCAACAGGGAATAGACATATGACCATCATCAACAGACGGCATCTCCTGCGTTCGGGCGCGGCACTGGGCGCGGTGGCGCTTGGCTCGGGCATGCATCCTTGGGCGCGTTATGCGCGTGCGCAGAGCCTCTCGTCCGAGCAGCTGCGCACCACGGGTCTGTCGACCACGGTGCAGGACCGCATCCTTGACATGTTCAAGGAGGCCAGCGGGGTGGGGTCGGTCTCGGGCACGCCCTCGACCTATCCCGATGCGCAGACCAAGATCCTGTCGGGCTCCAGCGATTATGACTGCTGGGAGATCATCGGCGAGCGCCTTCCGGCGCTGATTGCCACCGATAATGTCGAAACCATCCCGGTCTCCGAAGTGCCCAACTGGGCCTCGATCCGCGACACCTTCACGAAGACCAACCCCAAATGGGATGCCAAGGCGCAGATCTCCGGCCAGATCTGGGCGGATGCGGCGCAGACCCAGCTTTATATGGTGCCAGCGGTCTATAACTACGATTCCATCGGCTATAATCCCGATGTGCTCTCGGCCGAGGAAGCCAATACATGGACCGCGCTGTTTGACGACAAATGGAAGGGCAAGTCGGGCCTCAATGTGGACCCGCTGATTGCCATCGGGCAGGCTATTCTGGCGATGAATTCGCTGGGCCTTCTGGAGGCCAAAAATCCCGGCAACCCGACCAAGGACGAGATCGACGAGGCCGCCAAGTTCCTGATTGCCAAGAAGAAAGCGGGCCAGTTCCGCGCGCTCTGGGGGGATTTCGGCGAGCTGGTGAACCTTATGGCTTCGGGCGAGATGGTGGTCTGTGATGCGTGGCAGCCTGCGGTCATGGCGGTCAAGGCGCAGGGCAAGCCCGCCAAATACGCGACCCCCAAAGAGGGCTATCGCGGCTGGGCCATCGGGCCGTCAATGCTCAAGGGCACGCCCAACCGCGAGGCGGTCATCGCCTATGCCAATTTCTGGCTCTCGGGCAAGCCGGGCATCATGGTGACCGAACAGGGCTATTACTCGCCCGCGACCAATATCAAGGATGCGATGGACCCCGATGAATACGCCTTCTGGTATGAAGGCCAGCCGTGGAAAGGCGCGGCCACCCGCGGCATCAATCCGGGCGATCTGCGCGATGGCGGCTCGCTGGAAGAACGCGCGGCCAATGTCGCTTACTGGCATCAGTGGCCGGATGAATATGACCACCTGATCCAGCGCTGGGACGAGTTCCTGAACGCCTAAAACCGGGGTTTCCCCTGACTGGCCCGGGCGGGATCGCCCGTCCGGGTCTTTTTCCTCAGACTAAACAGGCTGCCCCATGATCTATGACCTCGAGCTGATTTCGGTCGGCAAGACCTATTCCGATGGCACGGTCGCCGTGTCCGATTTCGACCTGAAGGTGGAAAAGGGCGAGTTTGTCGCCTTTCTCGGGCCGTCGGGCTGCGGCAAATCCACGACCCTGCGCATGATCGCCGGTTTCGAGGACATCACCAATGGCGAGGTGATGATGATGAACCGCAATGTCACGCATCTCCCTGCCGAAAAGCGCCCGACCTCGATGATTTTCCAGAACTATGCGCTCTTCCCGCATATGACGGTGCGCCAGAATATCGGCTTCGGGCTGGAGGTGAAGGGGCTGCCCCGCGCGGAACGCGACCGCAAGGTGGAGCGCATCCTCGATATGTTCGACCTCACCGCCGTGGCCGACCGCAAGGCCGACCGCCTGTCGGGCGGACAGCGCCAGCGGATCGCGCTGGCCCGCGGGCTGGTGGTGGAGCCCGAGATTCTGCTGCTGGACGAACCGCTTGGCGCGCTCGATGCCAATCTGCGCCGGATCATCCAGAACGAGCTGAAGCTGTTGCAGCGCGAACTGGGGATCACCTTCATTTTTGTCACCCATGCGCAATCCGAGGCCCTTGGCCTGTCGGACCGCGTGGTGGTGATGTCGAACGGGGTGGTCGAGCAGATCTCGGCCCCGAAAGAGCTTTACCGCCGCCCCGCGACGCCGTTTGTCGCCGATTTCATCGGGGCGAATACGCTGATCGAGGGGCGCAGCCTGCCGTCCGAGGGCGGGTTTGCCCGCCTCGACACGCCTCTTGGGGCGCTGGCGGGGGTAGGAGCGCCCGAGGCGACGCTGGCGGTGATCCCCGCCGAGGCCTTCCGCCTGAGCCCGCAAGGCACGGCAGGCGAGATCTGTCTGCCCGCAACGGTGACAGGCCGCCAGATCGTGGGCGCCACCGGCTATTTCCGGATGCAGCTCGCCGACCAGCGCGAGATTCGCATCGAAACCCATGCCGAGCGCGCGCTTGGGCTGGATGCCGGCGCGTCCGTCACGCTCGCACTCGACCCCGCCTCGGTCACGATGATCGCAGGCTAAGATTTTCAAAAGGAGACGAAAAATGGCAAAGGAAATTCTTGTTGGCTTCGGCATCGACGTGGATGCGGTGGCGGGCTGGCTTGGCTCCTATGGCGGCGAGGACAGCCCCGATGATATCTCGCGCGGGTTGTTTGCAGGCGAAGTGGGCGCGCCGCGCTTGCTGGATATGTTCGACAAGTTCGGCATCAAGACCACATGGTTCATCCCCGGCCATTCGGCGGAGACCTTCCCCGAGCAGATGAAGGATGTGGCCGCGCGCGGCCACGAGATCGGCATTCACGGCTATAGCCACGAAAACCCGATCGCCATGACCCCCGAGCAGGAAGAGGCGGTGCTGGATAAATGTATCGGCCTGATCACCGAGATCTCGGGCAAGCGCCCCACGGGCTATGTTGCGCCGTGGTGGGAGTTTTCGAATGTCACCAATGAACTCCTGCTGAAGAAGGGCATCAAATACGACCACTCCCTGATGCATAACGATTTCACCCCCTATCGGGTGCGGGTGGGCGATAGCTGGACCAAGATCGATTATGCAGGCAAGCCCGAGGACTGGATGAAGCCTCTGGTGCGTGGCGAGGAGACCGATCTGATCGAGATCCCCGCCAACTGGTATCTCGATGACCTGCCGCCGATGATGTTCATCAAGAAATCGCCCAATAGCCACGGCTTCGTCAATCCGCGCGATATCGAGGAGATGTGGCGTGACCAGTTCGACTGGGTCTATGCCAATATGGAGTATGCGGTCTTCCCGATCACCATCCACCCCGATGTCTCGGGCCGTCCGCAGGTGCTGATGATGCTCGAACGGCTCTTCAACCATATCAAATCGCATGAGGGCGTGAAATTCGTCACCATGAACGAGATGGCCGATGATTACGCGGCCCGTTTCCCGCGCAAATAACCACTCGCGCAACAGATCCGGGCGGGGCGACCCGCCCGGATCACCTAAGAGAAAGGCTCGGATATGTGCTCGCTTTGCGGCATCTTGGGATGCGATGACCATTGGACGAATGCTGTGGGGCGCGAGGGCGTGTTCACCCGCAATACCGACAGGCAGGCCCGCCGTGCCGAGGGCGCGCGCCGGATTCGCGCGGCCAATGCCGTGCTGGCCCATCGCCGCCTGACCCTCGCCGAATGGCAGGGGATCAATTATGTGCTCTCCTCGCCCACCGGAAAGTCGAGCGTGTTCGAGGCGCTCTCGCATCTGTGGCCAGAGGCCGAGGCACTGGCGGGGCGGGCTTTTGACCCGCTAGACGAGGACCTGATTGCCTTTATGGAGGCCAAATGACCCCAGTCATCCTGCTCACGGGCTTTCTTGGCTCGGGGAAAACCACGCTGTTGCAGCGGCTGCTGGAGGACCCCTCGCTGTCGGATGCCGCCGTCCTGATCAACGAATTCGGAGAGGTCGGGCTTGACCACCATCTTCTCGACCGGATCGACGAGAATGTGGTGCTGCTGAAATCGGGCTGCGTGTGCTGCACCGTGCGTGGCGAGGTGGCGGAGGCGCTGCAAAACCTCCATAGTCTGCGCACGCGGGGCGAGATCTCCTTTGGGCGCGTGGTCATCGAGACCACGGGGCTGGCCGATCCCTATCCGGTCTTGCAGACGCTGACGGCGCATCCGGTGCTGCGCAGCCATTTCCGTACGGGCGGTGTTTTGACAACGGTGGATGCGGTGAATGCGGCCTTGCAGCTTGACCATCGCGCCGAGGCGATCCGCCAGATTGCCAGCGCCGACCGGATCATCCTGACCAAGACCGATCTGGCCGATGAGGCGCAGGTGGCAAGACTGCGTGAGCGGCTGCATAGGATGAACCCCGCCGCATCGGTCTGGAGCACGCAAGACAGCGTGACGCAGATGCTGGGCGGGCTGGATGCCGACCGCGCGCGTCTGCCCGCACTGTGCGGCGACGCAGGCCCGTGTGCCTCGCACCACCACCATCATAATGACTTAGGCGTGACCTCCTTCTCTCTGGTGATCGAAGAGCGTATAGATTGGACCATGTTCGGGATTTGGCTCACGCTTTTATTGCATCGTTATGGTGATCGTATTTTTCGCGTGAAGGGGATCCTGGCTCTGGAAGGAGAAGATCGTCCCGTGGCCATTCATGGCGTTCAGCATCTGGTGCATGCCCCCACCCATATGACGCATTGGCCCGAGGGCCAGCGTCTGTCGCGGCTGGTCTTCATACTGGAAGGGCTGGAGCCCGACCTGATCCGCCGTTCGTTTGCCGCCTTCACCGGCCTTGCCTGCGCGAGGGCCGTGGCTTGACGGACCGGCTGCGTATTCTGACCACCGAAATCCAGCCTTGGCGCAGGTTCAAGGACCGTGCGGAGGCCGATCTCGGGTTCGAGCTTGATTTCATCGAGATGGATTTCGTGAATGCGCAGCGCATCGCCGCCATGTCGCCGCATAGCTATGATGTCTATGACCAGTGTTTCCACAATCTCGATATCGTCTGGCACTGGCGCGCGATCCAGCCGATCGAGATCGACCGCATCACCTATTGGTCCGAGATGGAAAGCCCCGCGCTAGATCCGGTGCCGGGATCGCTTGGCTATGGTGATGTTCCGGCGACGCGGCTTTGGGTGCAGGCGGATGCCTCGCTTTCCGCGCGACCGGGACGGCAGATCTCGATGCTGCCAACCGTCTATAATTACGACAGTTTCGCCATCGATATCGGTGCGACAGGACTGAATGTCGACAGCGATGTCACAAGCTGGGCCGAGCTTCTTGACCCGCGCTGGCATGGGCGGGTGGCGCTGGTGGATGATCCGGGGATCGGTGTTTTCGACCTTGTGCAGGCCTTGATGGCCGCCGACCGGATGAAGGTCGCCGACCCGGGCAATATGACCGTGGCCGAGATCGACGAGATGGCGGCCTTGGGGCTTGATCTTGTGGCCTCGGGGCATCTGGCGCCATTCTGGCGGCGCGCGACCGAGCCGCTGGAGCGGTTCCGCGCGGGCGAGCTGGCGATCTCGTCGCTTTGGTCGCCGACCGTGGTGGCGATGAAAGAGGCGGGGCTGCGGGTGCGTCAGGCCGTGCCGGAGGAAGGCTACCGTGCATGGCATGGGGGCATGTGTCTGGCGCGGCATCTGGAGGGCGCGCGGCTGGATCGTGCCTATGCATGGCTCAACTGGTATCTGTCCGGCATCGCGGGCGCACAAGTCGCGCGGCAGGGCTATTACATGTCGGTGCCCGGACGGGTGCGCGACACGCTGCCCCCTGCGGAATGGGACTATTGGTATGAGGGGCGCGCCGCCGCGACCGATCTGCCGGGACCAAACGGGCATGTCGCGGTGCGCAAGGGCGATATGCGCTCGGGCGGGTCGGTCAGGGCGCGGTCGAAGAATGTCGCGGTCTGGAACTCGACAATGGACGAGCATAACTACCTTGTGCGCCGCTGGACCGAGATTATCACCGCAGCGGCGCAGGCGCAGGGCCGCGGATCGCGTAAGGCCGGATAGGGCCGCTTCCCCTTCAGGAAAGGATGACTATGGCACGGATACATCTGATTGCCACCGGCGGAACGATTGCGTCGCGCGCCGAAACACAGGGCGGGCCGGTGACGGCGGGGCTTTCGGCGCAAAGCCTGTTGTCGGGGCTGCATGATCCGCTGGACGGGATCGAGGTCAGCGCCGAGAGCTTTCAGGCGAAGGGAAGTTATGCACTTGATCTGGCAACGGTTTTCGCGCTTTGCCAGCGGATCGAGACGGTGCTTGCCGCGCCGGAGATTGACGGGGTTGTGGTGACACATGGCACCGATACGATGGAGGAAAGCGCCTATCTGGCCTATCTTCTGGTGGGCTCGGACAAGCCCGTGGTGTTTACCGGTGCGCAGCGCCATGCCGGTGTCGCCGATACCGACGGGCCACGCAATATCGCCGAGGCCATCCGCGCCGCCGCCTGTCCCGCGATGACCGGCATGGGGGCCGCTATCGTCTTCGAAGGCGAGATCCATTCGGCGCGCCATGTCACCAAATTCCATGCCTCGCGGGTCGATACGTTCCGCTCTCCCGGATTTGGCAAGATCGGGGATGTGGACGAAGGGCAGGTCTACGTGGCCCGTGCCAACGCGACCCCCCGCCGGATCTACAGACCCGAACGGCTTGATCCTGCGGTCGAGCTGGTCCTGCTGGGGCTGGGGAGCCGCCCGAACTATCTGTCATGGGCGGTCGAGACGGGGGCAACTGGGGTGGTTCTGGCGGCCTTCGGGCGTGGGAATGCCCCCGAAGGATTTGCGCAGGCCGCAGCGCAGGCGCGGGAGCAGGGCTGTCCGGTGGTGGTGGCGACACGCTGCCCCGAAGGCCGGACGCTACCGGTTTACGGCAATGATTCCGGCGGGCGCAGTCTGGAAGACGCCGGGGTGATTTTCGCCGGAGCCCTGCCGCCGGTCAAAGCGCGGCTTCTGCTGGCGGTGCTGCTGGGGCAGGGGGCGGATCTGGTCCGGATCGCGGCGGCCTTCGCGCAGGAGGGGTAGCGCGCCCGAGGCAGGCGGGCGTGGAAAATCGTGACTAGAGATTTCGTGCTGTGCTCGTTAAAGTCGCACCGAGCAATAAGACAGGCGTATCAAACGTGAACGAGACCCCCCGGCCCGGCGCCACGAAAGACCAGATCACGCAGGTTGGTGAAACCCGCCCTGCGGCAAAAGCGTCCGCAGCACCGGAACCGGCTCAAAAGCCAGCCCCCGATCCGGCTCAGGCGAAAGCCGCACCGGTTCCGCCGCAGCCGAAGCCACAGCCGCAGGCAAAATCGCAGGGCAAGCCTCAGGGCAAATCTGCCGAGACGCCCTTGAAAGACAAGATTCTGGTTGCGCCGACGGTGGCGATGGCGGCGCTGAAATCGCGCCACCGGGCAATGGCGCTGAGTTTCCTGTTCATTGTGGTGCTGCCGGTCTTTCTGGCGTCGTTCTACCTTTATACGCGCGCCCATGATCGCTACGTCTCCCATGTCGGGTTTTCCGTGCGATCCGAAAACACGTCCTCCGCAATGGAGATGCTGGGCGGTCTGGCCGAGATTTCGGGGTCTTCTTCCTCGGATACCGATATTCTGTATAATTATATCAAGAGCGAAGAGTTGGTGCGCGCGCTTGATGCCAAACTGGACCTGCGCAAGATGTGGGCCAAGGCGGGGGATCGCTGGTGGCATTGGGGGGACGACCCGTGGTACGCCTATCATCCCGGTGGCACGATCGAGGATCTGACCGATTATTGGGGCCGCATGGTTCAGGTCTATTCCGATAGCGGCACCGGCCTGATCGATGTCGAGGCGCAGGCCTTCACGCCGGAAGATGCCCATAAGCTGACACAGGCGATCTTCGACGAGAGCTCGAAGATGATCAACCGCCTGTCGCAGATCGCGCGGGAAGACAAGATCCGCTATGCGCGCGACGAGCTTGAAACGGCGGTGCAGCGTCTGAAAACGGCCCGCGCGGCGATGACCCAGTTCCGCAATGAAAACCAGATCGTGGACCCGCAATCGCTGATCGAGGGGCAGGTGGGGCTGCTGTCCTCGCTGCAACAGCAGCTTGCGCAGTCGCTGATCGAGCTGGACACCCTGCGCCAGACCACGCGCGACAATGATCCGCGGATCGTGCAGACCGAACGCCGCGTGCAGGTGATCTCTGACCGTATCGCCGCCGAGCGCAAGAAGCTGGGGCTGAGCGGGACCGTCGGCGGCGCGCCTGCCTCCAGCGATATGACCGATGGCGAGGGCTATGCCAATATCGTCGGGCAATATGAAAGCCTTGCGGTGGACCAGCAATTTGCCGAGCAAAGCTACACCGCCGCAATGACCGCCTATGATACCGCCAAAGCCGAGGCGAACCGCCAGAGCCGCTATCTTGCGGCCCATATCCGGCCCTCGATGCCCGAAGCGTCGATGGAGCCCGTGCGCGGCGAGATCGTGGCGCTGCTGGCCATCATCATGACGATGGTCTGGGTTCTGGTGGTCCTGGTTGCCTATGCCCTGAGAGATCGCCGCTAAGCGCGCGGGAGGCATGTCGTGATCGTTTTGAAAAACCTCACCAAAGTGTTCCGCGCCGCAGGTCAGAAAAAGGTCGTCGCCCGCCAGATCAATGCCGTGTTTCCGACCGGTGTATCGGTTGGCCTGCTGGGCCGGAACGGCGCGGGCAAATCCACTTTGTTGCGGATGATCGCGGGGCTGTCCTCGCCGAATTCCGGCGAGGTGCTGACCGACGGGCGGATTTCCTACCCCGTGGGGCTGGCCAGCTCCATGCATCAGGATATGACCGGTGCGCAGAATGCCCTGTTCGTGGCACGGGTCTACGGGGCCGATACCGACGAGATGGTGAATTTTGTCGAGGAATTTGCCGAGCTCGGGCCGCATTTCCATATGCCGGTGCGGACCTATTCTTCGGGGATGCGCGGTCGGCTGAGTTTCGGGATCAATATGGCGCTGGATTTTGACACCTATCTCGTGGACGAGGTGACCGCTGCGGGCGATGCCAGCTTCCGCGACAAGAGTAACGCGATGTTTCTGGATCGGGTGCGCTCCCGTTCGGCCATCTATGTCTCGCATTCGGATGCGCAGATCCGCCGGATCTGCACGGCGGGGGCCGTGTTGGAAAAAGGCACCCTGACCTATTATCCGGATGTCGACGAGGCCATCGCCCATCACAATCGGAATATGAAACAAAAATGACCCAGAACCCGATTGACCAGCTCAGCCCCGAAGAACTTGGCCGCTTGCGCTCTGTCAAAAGCACGCCACCGCTCAGCACGTTCCGCACGATTTTTGCCCTGATCCTGCGCGAGATGAGCGCGACCTATGGCCGCTCGCCCGGTGGTTATCTCTGGGCGATCCTCGAACCGGTTCTGGGGATTGCGGTCTTGGTGGCGATCTTCTCTATCGGCTTCCGCTCGCCGCCTCTGGGGAAGAATTTCGCCCTGTTCTATGCCACGGGTATGATGCCGCTTTGGATGTTTACCACCACCTCCACGAAAGTGTCGCAAGCCATCAACTTCTCGCGGCAGCTGCTCAGCTACCCGCGTGTGACCTTCCTTGATGCGGTGCTGGCGCGTTTCATCCTCAATGTTGCCACGCAGGCGCTGAATTCGACCATCATCCTTTCGGTCATCCTGATGGTTTATGACACCCGCACGACGTTCATCCTGCCGCGCGTTTTGTCCGCCTATCTGATGGCGTCCTGTCTGGGGCTCGGGGTGGGGATGCTGCTCTGTACGCTGATCTCCCGCCATCCGCTCTGGCAGATGGTCTGGAGTGTGATCACCCGCCCGCTGATGCTGATCTCGGGGGTCATCTTGCTGCACGAGACCTTGCCGCGCCCCTATAGCACATGGCTCAACTGGAACCCGCTGGTCCATGTTACAGGCGAGATGCGCACGGCGTTCTACTATTCCTATCACGCCGAATATCTCAATCCCGGCTATGTCTATCTGGTCGCTCTGATCTGCGGCACATTGGGTCTGTTTTTCCTGCGCCGTTATTACCGCGACATGATGGAGAAATAGGGGCGGCTCCGGCGCAGACCCGCCGGAAGCTTGCCGGTGCCAGTCTGATGGGGGCCAGTCAGAGGGGGCGCTGGCTGGGGCGCCCTGTCTCGGTGCTGTAATAGGCCGTATAGTAGAACTCTTTGGTGCTGCGCGGATCGATACGGTTCAAGATCAGCCCCCCGAGTTTACGCCCCGAGCTGTGCAGCGCGGCCAGGCCGTCGCGCACCTGGACCCGCGTGGTGATATTCCAGTTGACCAGAAACAGCGCCCGGTCGCAGCCCTGCAAGATGATCCGCGTGTCGGGCACGCAAAGCACGGGCGGGGTGTCGATGATGACATAGTCATAGCTGTCGCGCGCCTCGGCCAGAAGCCGCGAAAACGCCTCTGATGCGAAGATATCAGCGGGGTTGCCGTGGGTTTTCGCCCCAAACAGCACATCCATCCCGCTACGCGGATCGGTATGCACCGCCTCCGCCAGCGACAGGCTTCCGGTGAGTGCGCCGATCATGTCCTGCGCGGCTGCAACCCCGAGATACTCCTTGAAGACCCGCCGCCGCAGATCGCCCTCGATCACCAGCACGCGCTTGCCCAGACTGGCCATCTGACGGGCAAGTCCCAGCGAGACGGTGGTCTTGCCCTCCTGCGGATTGGCCGAGGTGATGGCGATCACCTTCTGGCCCAGCAACAATTGTTCAAGCACGATATTCGTGCGCAGCCCGCGCAGGGCCTCGGCGGCGGGCGAATCCGGATAGTCATGCAGGAAATCGATGCTCGAGCGTCCCTTGCCGCCCGGCAGGCGGGGAAGCTGGCCGATCACTTTCTGGCCGGTGAACTCTTCCAGCTCGTGGGCCGAACGGATGGTCTGCCGGAATGTCTGCCGCAACAGCAAGATCATCAACCCCAAGGCCGCCCCCAGCATCGCGCTGAGCGACAGCACCAGAGGTGGTCGCGGCAGATAGGGCGCGCCCGGTTCGACTGCTGCCGAAAGGACGCGGCTATCGGCCATCTGGCGGCCTTCGCGGGCGATCGTATCCTTGAGGCGGGTCAGGAAATGGCCATAGACCAGCAGATCGGTTTCGCTTTGCTGTTCCAGCAACTTCTGGCGGGTGGCCGTTTCCGTCTCGCTGCGCAGACCGGTGTCGATCTCGCCATATTGGCGTTCGAGATTGCGCAGCGTGGCCGCGTCGATCGCCACTTGCGCCTCGCGGGTGGCACGCGCGTCGGGCGCAGCCGTGGCGGGCAGAGCCTGCAGACGGCGCTGGCTTTCGGACAGGGCCAGCCGCGCGGTCGCCAGATCGCCTTCCAGCTTCTGCAGGCGGCGGGTCTGCACCACCGTGCGCGCGGTCTCTGTTGCCGCCGAACCGCTCAGTCGCGACAGTTCGGCATTGGAGGTCTCGATCTGGTGCTGGAGATCGGTCAGCCGCTGCCCCAGCCAACGGATCGCATTATCGCTTTCGTGCCGTTTCAGCGCGATCTGCTGGCTGATATAGTTCTGTGCGAGCCGGTCGGCGATCAGGGCCGATTTCTGCGGGGTCTCGGTGACCGCGCTCAGTTCGAACACGAGGCTCGGTGCAAGATTGCGGATGGTGACATTTTCGCTGAGCACCGAAATTGCCGCCTCGCGCTGTTGGTCGGGCGTCGGGCGTGTGCTGGCCTGTCCGGGGAACAGGGCCCTGAGCCGCGCGCCAAATCCGGGGGCCCGCAGACTGGCGTTGAATTCCGGATCCGCGGTCAGTGCAAGATCATCGACGACCGTGCCCAGCAAGGCCCGACCGCGCAGAATTTCGACTTCGGTGCGGCGGATCGTGTCATCGATCGGTCGGGCGCGGTCGGGCACGCGGTCCGGATCGGTCAGGCTTTCATCTTGCGGCTCCAGCAGGACAGAGGTGGTGGCGCGGTAGAGTGGCGTGGCGAATTCCGACAGCCAGAGCTGCCCCAGACCCAGTGCCAGTACCGTCGTGCTGGCAATCAGCCACCGTCCCGACCAGAGTGTTTTCAGCGTCGTGGCAACCTGACCATCGGTCACGGCGATCTGGTCCGGCGCGCCTGACAGGCTCAGATGCGGCTGGCTTGTGCGAAAGCCCGATTGAATGCTCATGATATGCCCCCTCTGACGGCATCTTGCGGGAACAAAAGAGGACAGGCAGAAAACGTCTGTAAAGTCTGTACCATTTACGAACCGGAAGCGATGCGCGAACGCGGTGAAAGAGATCTATTTTTTCGAGCATTCGCCGATCTCGGTTAATTCGCGTTTAACGCCATTAAGGTAAATCGATTGCATTCGAATTATCTGTGCCGAGTGTCATGTCCCGATCCTTCCTCTATATTCACGTCCCAAAATGCGGTGGTACCAGCTTCGGTGCGGCTTTGCGGCTGGCCTTCTGGCCGTCTCAGGGAACAATCGACATTGATCGCACCAAACGGATCGCGCAGGCGCTAGAGCCGCAGGCGCGCGACACGGCCCTTATCTTGGCGGATTATGCCGTGCGGCGGGTCGAGGTGGCCCAGATGCTGGAGCGCAACCTGCGCTGTATTTCGGCCCATGTGCAGTTCAACGCGGATCTGGTGGCGCAGCTTGCGCCAGAGCGGGCCTGCGTCAGCCTGCTGCGCGAGCCCGTCGCACGGTTCCTGTCGCATTACGCCTATGTCCAGCGCCGCCATCCCGATCCGGCGCGGGCCGATCTGCTGGAGGCCTTTCTCGAGACCGAGCCTGCACAGCGTTTCGGCTCGCAATATCTGTATTATTTCGCCGGCACCTATCAGCATCACAGTGCCGCTCCTGCCGCAGATGTCGCGCGGGCCTGTCAGGCGCTCGAGGGTTTCGCACTGGTCGGGTTTCTTGACGAGGGGGCCGCGTTCCGTGCCGCATTGCGACGGCTGGCCGGTCGCCCTCTCCTGCCTTTGTCGCGCAACAAGCGCCCCGATCCGGCGCCGCAATGCCCGCCCCATCTGCGGGCGCGGATCGAGGATATCTGCGCGCCCGATCTTGCCATCTACCGCCATATCCGTGCCGCCGCGCAGGGCGGGGTCTATCGCGGCGGGGCCTGAGCCATGTCCAAGGCGCTCTGGTCTGTGGTGCTGCAACTGTCGCGACTGGGCGGCAATGTGATCTTTTTCCTTGCTATGGCGCGGTTGCTGCCGGTTGCGGATCTGGGGGCATTCGCAACGGCGCTTGCGGTGTTCCGGTGGTCGCAGGTGCTTCATAAGGGCGGCATTGCCGATGCGGTGGTGTTGACCGCGCCTGCCGATGCCGCGCGACTGGCGGCCTTGTTCTGGCTGGCGCAGGCGCTGACGGTCGGCATTGCGGTGCTGGCTTTGGGGCTGATCGGTCTGGCATATCTGGGGGTGGGGGCGTTGCAGGATATGCAGGCCCAGATCGCCACCCTGTTGCTGGTGCCACTGTTTCAGGGGGCGAGTGCGGTGCAGGAGGCGCAGCTACGTCAGGCGCTGCGGCTGCGGGCACTGGCGCTGCGCACTGCCGCCGTGCAGCTTCTTTCGGGGGCGGGCGGGTTTGCGCTTTATGCGATGGGCGGCGGGGTCTGGTCGCTGGTCGGGTTTGCGGTGATCAACGCTGTTGCCTCGGCGCTTCTGTCATGGCGGATGGCGCGGTGGTGGCCCTCCGACGGGCCGCGTCTGGTACAGATGCGCGCCCTTGCTCCCGAGGTGATGGCGATTGCCGGACGCGGGCTTGTGGCGGGGGCGGCCCTGCCCTTGATCCAGTTCCTGCTGGGGCTGGTTTATGGCGGTGCGATTGCGGGCGGCTTCCAGATTGCACAGCGGATCTTCCAGCTTGTGGATGCGCTGACATTGGCGCCGCTGCGCTTTCTGGTGCTGCCCGTGATGATGCGGGCCAAGGACCGGAGCGCGGGTCTGGTTGTGCGGGTTCTGCGGCTGGCGGCCCTTGTGTCGGCACCAGCCTATATGGCGGTGGCAGTCTGGGCGCTGCCGGTGCTGAACGCGCTGTTGGGGGCATCTGCGGCAGGGCTTGCCGCGCCAATGGTGCAGGCGCTTGCAGCGCTCGGGCCGGTGGCGACGACCGTTCTCGGGGTCGATCAGGCTTTGGTGGTGCGCAAGGGGGCGGGGCGGGCCTTCCTGCGTGCGGGGCTGGGATTGGGCCTGAGTGCCGGATGTGTTGTCCTGATGGTGCCGGTGTCCGCGCAGGCGATGATCCTTGGCCATGTGCTGGCCTCCTATCTTGCCTTGGGGCTGTTTTTGCCGCGCATGTTGCGGCTGATCGGGCTGGAGGTTCGGGCCTTGCTCTGGGCCGTCGGGCTGCCCTATCTGCTCTGTGCGGGGCTGGCGGCCTGCTTGGCCCTGCCTTTCGGGGCGGTCGCATTTGGCGGCGGCTGCGGGGGGGTGGCCTTGTGCTGGTGGCGCATGGTGCGGCAGGTCGGGCGGGCCTAGCCCCACCGCGCCTGCCGCGTGTCAGCTTAGGCGTTTGGCCAGCAATTCGGCCAGTTGCTTGGCCGAGCGGTCCCAACTGAAGCGGCGGGCGCGGTCATATCCGGCAATCACCTGCGCGTCACGGGCTTCGGTCGGCAGCGCCAGAAACTGCGCGATGGCGCGGGCGATATCCTCCACGTCCTGTGGCTCGAAATAGATCGGGGCCTGTGCCAGAACCTCGGGCATGGCGGTGCTGTTGGATGACAGGACAGGGGTGCCGAAGCGCATCGCCTCAAGCGGCGGGATCCCGAACCCTTCGCGCAGCGGGGGCCAGAGAAAGGCGCGGGCATTGGCATAGAGCACGGCCAGCGTGTCATCATCGACCCGCCCGAGAAAGCGGACCTGCCCAGAGTGTGCCAGTTCGGGCGGAAGACCGGCCTTGGCAAGCCCCGAGGCTTCTGCCCCCGCAATTACCAGAGGCAGCGGATAGCCCAGTTTCGCCATTGCCTGTGCCAGACGTACCAGATTTTTATTGGGCGACAGATTGCCCACTGCCAGAAAGAATCCGTTTTTCGACAGTCCCAGAGCGGACATCACAGCGGCACAATCCCGCGGCGGCACCAGATGGTCGGCACCGTTGGGAATGACCCGAAACCGCAGTTCCGGCTGGTCAAGCACCTGCGCCAGCTCCTGTGCGGAAAACTGGCTGACCGTTGCCAGATCACGCGCGCGGCGGGCCAGAACCGGACGTAGGGTCTTGTGAAAACCGCGATAGCGGCGCGAGAAGGCTTCGGGGACGTGCCAGATATTGGCGTCATGGATCACCAGAAGCTGGTCGCGATGCAGCGCCGGACCAGACCCCGTCAGATTGAGCAGATACCCCCCCCTTGCCGCGCGGGCCAAGGCGGTCTGTTCCCAGATATGGCCACCGCCCGGCCATCGGCAGGGCAGTGGCTCTAACGTGATATGCCGCCATGCGGGGGTAACCTGCAGCCCTGCATCCGCGGGATAATAGGCTGTGACCGGCCCGAGGCGCTGCGCCAGCGAGGGATGCTCCAGCAGCCGGTCGAAGGCTGTCATCAGCATATGGGCATAGCGCTGGACGCCCGATTGGGCCTGGGTCAGGAACCGTGCATTCAGCACCAGACGGCGCGTCGCGGGGGTCACAGCGGGGCCTCCTTCGGGACGCGATGATAGGCATAGCCCGCTTGGCGGGCGCGACGATGGCGCCATGCCTGCTGGCTCAGTCGGGTGCTTTCGCGGCCCAAGCGGTCCAGCTCCCATTTCGACAGATCCGTGTCGCGCGCGCCCTGTGCCAGCTGCGCCAGCCTGGCGCGGCTCTGGAGCAGGGCGTCGATGGTGCCCATCATGCTGGGCAGGTCGTCGGGCGGGCAGATCAGGCCGTTCTCCCCGTCGCGCAGCACCTCGCGCAGCGCGGGCAGGTCGCAGGCCACAACCGGACAACCTCCGGCCAGCGACTGGACGATCACGCGCGGCAGCCCCTCATTGGTGGAACACAGGACCGAAAGATCGGCCCGCGCAATCAGCGCCTCGGGATCGGTCCGGTGACCCAGCATATGCACATGCGCCGCAAGGCCCATATGCCGGATCAGCGTGGCAATACTGTCCTGCTCGGGGCCTTTTCCGGCAAGATAGACCCGCAGATCGGGATGGCGGGCCAGAAGCGGCGGCAGGGCGCGCAGGAATTCGGCATGGCGTTTGCGGGGCTCGAACGCGGCCAGCATCAGCAGGACCGGCCCCTGTATGGCAAGGTCGGCGGCCGGTAGGGCCGTGCGGAAGCGGCGCAGATCCATGCCCGAATGGACAGTGGCGACCTCTTGCGTGATCCCCGCGCGCAGATAGGCCTGCCCTGTCGCCTCGGAGACGGCGATATAGCTGTCGCTGAACAGCGCCGCCAGATGCTCCAAACCGATAAACAGGGCCCGCTTGACCGGCGAGGGGGTCTCGAAGGACACGATATGCAGCCCGCGCAGCACGGCCATGCGCGGACAGGCCGGAGCAGCCAGCGCGCCCAGAACGCCTGCCTTGCTTTGATGGGTGTGCAGGACATCCGCATCAAGGGCCCGAAACAGGGTGCGCAAGGCCAGAACCGCCCGCAGATCGGCCAGCGGAGCAACGGGGTGGCGCATATCGGGCAGGGTGTGGAAGCTGAGCAGATGGCCGTAATCCTCGGCCCAGCTTGGATCGGGGTCGGGCCCGTGGACGATATGCACCTCATGGCCATGCAGGGCCTGCCAGACGGCTGTGGCTATGGTGTTCTCTTCCGAGCCGGCATGAAGCAAGCGGGTGAGAATATGGATGATTTTCACGGGCTTCTCCTTCTGGCCAGAGGGTAGGTGGGGCGCAGGGCGGGCAAGCTGCGCAGGGGGGCGGAGGCCCCGATAAAGCCGGTCAGGCACAGGATGACGACGAAGTTGATATTGGTGAAATACTGGACATGTGTGGACAGCATGAAACCGGCCGCCATATGGGCGTAAAGCCCTGCGGCGGTCAGGCTGAAATGGCCGCGATGGAAGGTGACAGCGGTTGCGACGGCGAAAAACGCCAGCAAAACCAAGGCGCCCGCAACGCCGAAATCGACATAGGGGGTTGTCAGCATGGACCATTCACCGCCGCCACGCACCTCTTCCACACCTTCAAGGCGGGACGGGATCAGGCTCAGCACGCTGCCTTCGGTCTGGGTCAGGATCAGCAGGAAGCGGAAGCTGAAGAAGCCCAGCGTATGGTCGAAATCGCGCGTGAAGGGCTGTAGGGTGTTGAGCAGATCATTCGAGGCGTAGAAGACCAGCTTCTGCAGCCCCAGTTCGACCGCGCCATGATCCGACAGCGTCGGATTGGTCACGGATTCGCGCAAGATCCAGATCAGCAGGAACAGCCCCGCCCCGAGCACCAGTTGCGGCAGGGCGACGATGCGCTGATGCACCATGCAGATCCCGAAATAGCTGGCCATCAGCAGATGTAGCAACAGGATCCGCTGGGACATGATGATGGGCAGCAGGGTCAGCGCGACGAGGTCGGTCAGAGCCACGCTCAGCAGAAGCCGCCGCGCATGGGGGGACAACGTGCCGAACTTGCGCCCTGCGGCCAGCAGCACACAGGCCATCGCGCCTGTTGCAGGCAAGGCGCCGTAAAGCAGGCGCATACCGCTGAACAGCTTGTTTTCCAGCATCTGGTCGCGCAAGGCCAGCGCATTGCTTTGGGCCTGTGCGACCAGCGCGCCCAGCCCGCCCATCTGTGCCGCGCTGACCGCAATCCATGCCAGCGTCACGCCGAGGCAGAAGCAGTTGACCCGAAAGACCCGCCGCGCCATGCGGTCGAGATCGGTATGGGGGCGGGCGTCGAAGCGGTCCGGTGCCCCCAGCAGGGTCAGCCCGCTCAGGGCCACGAAAAATATCAAGGCCACCCCCAGCCAGAGGATACCGGCCCAGCTGATCAGCTCGGGGCCCAGCTCTTCGCGGGCCAGAAAATACAGGGCCAGCCCGTAATGCTCGGGGTTGAGAAAGGGCAGGGCCCCGATGCCGATGGTCAGCGTCCAGGAGAAGGCCAGAAGCGCGATTGGCGATAAGATCCAGAGTTTTCTCGTCATGCGGGACGCCTGCTTTCAACCTGACAATGCACGTCCGGCAGCACCGAGAGCAGACGGTCCGTAAGACGGGACCAATCCTCGATATCGGGATCTCCCGGACCGCGCTCTAGGGTGGCGATACGGTCCAGGGCGTGACGGATGCTGGCCGCATCATTGGCCTCATAGCCCGCACCGCGCAGCGAGATCCCGCTGAAGACGCGATGCGGCCCGAGGATCGGCAGGCCGAAATAGCGGTAAAGCAGCATCCGGTTGCTGTGATGGGCCTGATATTCGATGCCCGGAAGGTCGCGATACAGCGCCAGCCCGATATCGGCATATCTGATATAGGAGACGCTTGTCTCATAGCTGACTTCGCCATGCAGCACCAGATTTGCGGGCAGATCATCCGGCTTGCGGGCGATGCGGCCCAGAATATGGAAGGTCCAGTCGGGGCGGGCTTCGGCCATCAGAGAGGCGCTGGCCAGATCGATCTGGGTGGTTCCGGCGCAAACGGCCTGACAGCCCCTCTGCCCTGTAAAAGGCGAGGCCATCGGTTGTTCCAGAACCGCGCGAGGCACGCCGATCGGGTCGATCCGCGTTTGCGCAAAGTCGTGGAACCGCGCGGCGATCTGCGGGCCTGCCATGCTGATCCGGTCGAAAAGCGGCGCCTTTTCCAGTTCGGCCTGAAGCACCGTTCGGGGCAGCCCCAAGGATTTGCAGTCATCGCTGGCGCGATAGACGAATTTCGCATGAGGTGCATGTTTTTTGGCGATATCGGCGAGCAGGATGGGCGGTCCGCTTTCTATGAGCACCAGATCCGCCTCTGCCAGAAGGGCGGGAAGCCGTTTGGCCCAATACCCCCGAAACAGCGCCATCGCAGGGGCCATAAGCGCGTCCAGCAGCGGCTGGCGCAGGCTGAACGGATGGATCGGCGCATAGCCGAAATACGCATCGAAAGAAGGGGAGAGGCGGCGATAGCCTTCGGGTACGCGCCCGTCGACCTGCATCAGCCGCCGGTCTTTGCGCCATCTGGACAGCCAGCTATACCCGACACTGACCATCGTCACATGGCCGCCGCGCTTTTGCACGTCTTCGCAGAACCACTGCATCGACGCTTTGCGTTTTTGCAGGGGAAGATGGCCGGTAATCAGCACGACCCTCAGCCCGCGGGCATGGATGTGGCGCGCTATCGGGGGGACAGGCTGTGTGGTCTGGGCGTTCATGAGGGTCTCCGCTACTGTCCGGTGCCCCGCAGAACGGTGGCTGCGGTCAGAAGGATCAGGCCGATATCCATAAAAAGGGACGACTTCTGCACATAGGCCGCATCCATTTCGACCCGTAGGGAATAGGGCAGGTCGGAACGGCCAAGGATCTGCCAGAACCCCGTGATCCCCGGACGCAGGCAGAGATAGGCGTCACGACGGTGGTGATAGAGGGCCAGCTCGTCTTCGGTGACGGGGCGCGGGCCGACAAAGCTCATTTCGCCGCGCAGGACGTTCCATAGTTGCGGCAGCTCATCCAGCGAGGTCTTGCGCAGGAAGCGGCCCAGCCGCGTCACTCTGGGATCATCGCTGAGTTTGCGCGACAGCTGCCATTCGACAGCGGCATCGGCATTGGTCGCCAGATAAAGCGCCAGCCGACGTTCGGCATCGGGCACCATTGTGCGGATCTTCCAGCAACGGAAGACCTTCCCGTTGCGCCCGATGCGGCGATGGCCGTAAAACCCCGGCCCCCCGTCCAGTCGCGCCAGGCCCCAGAGCACGCCAATGACGGGGGCAAGCAGCGGCACGAAGGCCAGAGCCAGCAAGAGATCGAATAGCGGCTTGATCCGCCGGTGGTAGATCCGCCGCGTGGAAATCTGGGCCGAAGCCCTGTTCTGGAGCGATTTGGAAAGGGAAGCCGAATGTAGCATGTGAAGGCCTGAAACCAAGAACTCGTTACCTGCCGGACTACATGCTCCGGCCCGAGCAGATTTTGCCGAAACCTCTAAAGTTAGGGTAAATGCCGTTAAGTTACATCCTGAGCGTGCGTTTCGCGGGAGGCATTATCCTGTAGCGTTTCCCCAAGGGTAAGTATCTGTCTTTTGAGGCGTATCTCTGGGGGTGGAGTGCAACCTTCGGCGGTGGGCGCGGGTTAGGCAAAACTTAATGTACGAATCAAAAAGCACCCCCGAAGGGGTGCCTTGGCTGTTACGGGGCGGGAGGGGTTACAGGAAGGGGATCGCGATTCCGAAGAAATCGGCCAGCAATACGAAGTTGAGCACAAGCACCAGAGACGCTCCCAGAATGGATAGCAGGCGCGTTACCATTGAGGTCGCGAATTCGCCCATGATGTCGCGGCGCGAGACAAAGATGACCAAGGCGATCATCGGCACGGGAAGCGAGATCGACAGAACCACCTGCGACCAGATCAGCGCCTGAGTGGGGTTCACCCCCAAGGCCACCACGGCAAAGGCGGGCACCATCGTCACCAGCCTCCGCACCCAGACCGGCACGCGGAAATGCAAAAAGCCCTGCATGATCATCTGTCCGGCCATCGTTCCCACAACCGAGCTGGAGATCCCCGAGCAGATCAGAGAGGTCAGGAACATGGCCGCCGCCGCCGCGCCCAGAAGGGGCGTCAGGGTATGGTAGGCGGTTTCGATTTCGGCCACTTGCGAATGCCCTTCGTGGAAGGCGCTCGCGGCCATCATCACCATCGCCATATTGATCATGCCCGCCACGGCCAGTGCCAGCACCACCTCGATGTTGGAGAACCGCACAAGCCGTCGTTTATGTTTGATATCGGTGACTTGGGTGCGGTTCTGCGTCAGTCCGGAATGCAGGTAGATTGCATGGGGCATCACGGTTGCGCCGATGATCCCCACGGCAATCGCCAAGGCGGCGGTGTCGGGCATATCCGGCGTGACAAAGCCGCGTGCGGTTGCGCTCCAGTCGATCGGGGCAATCAGGACTTCGGCCAGGTAGCACAGGCCGATAATGCCAACGAAAGCGCCGATGATCAGCTCCATCGGGCGGTAGCCGCGCCCCTCGAACAGCAAGATCCCGTAGGTAATGATCGCTGTGATAATCATCCCCGCAAAGAGCGGCAGATCGAACAGCAGCGCCAGACCGATGGCCCCGCCCAGAAATTCTGCCAGATCGGTGGCCATTGCCGCGATTTCGGAAACCACCCACATGATCCAGACCACGGGGCGGGGGAAATTGTCGCGCGAGAGTTCGGCAAGGTTCTTGCCTGTCACAATTCCCAGACGCGCCGAAAGCGCCTGAAACAGCATGGCGATCAGATTGGCCAGTAGCACGACCCATAACAGTTTATAGCCATAGCCCGCGCCCGCCTGGATGTTGGTCGCGTAATTGCCGGGGTCCATATAGGCGACCGAGGCGATGACCGCCGGTCCGAGAAACATCAGACGGGCTTTCCATCCGATCGTCGGGCTTGCCAAGGCATCTTCGATGCTGGTGCGCGCCTTGTCTGTCAGGGAATTCATCAGGATTGCTTTCACTGGAACGCGGGGTCTCGACCCCGGACATTGCTCTTTGACAGAAATATAGCCTGTGCTAACTTTCTTGCAACCGGAAAACTAACATTCATCCACTGGCCCCACGCGGCCCCCCATGCTATGAGACGGGTCTGACATCCGCACCCGCCAGTCTTGTGGCCCTGTGACCGGAGGTCGGGAATGAAGGAGACGACCGTGCCGCAAGATCAAACGCCCCCCGAAGAGATGGCGGACCGTTTCGCACGGGCGCGCGAGGTGCAGGCCAAGGCGCTTTCGGAAGATTATGTCGAGCTGATCGGGGACCTGATTGCCGAGATGGGCGAGGCCCGCGTGGCCGATATCGCTGCACGGATGGGGGTGGCCCAGCCCACAGCGACCAAGGCGATCTCGCGCCTCAAACGCGAAGGTCTGGCCACGGCACGGCCCTATCGCGGGGTCTTCCTGACCGATGAGGGGGCCGCGCTGGCCGATCGTGTCAGGGCGCGCCACCGTATGGTGGTGGCGCTGCTGATGGCGGTGGGGGTGCCGCAGGAAGTGGCCGAACTGGATGCCGAAGGGATCGAGCACCATGTGTCGGAAGACACCCTCCGCGCCTTCGAGGCGTTTTTGACCGCGCGCGGTTAAGTCAGCACGTTTATCGGTGCGCCTGCCAGAAATCCTTCGATCACCTGACAGAGCTGCTGTGCCAGTGCCGTTTGTGCCGCGTCAGAGGCCCATGCCACATGCGGGGTCACGATCACGCGCGGATCTTTGGCAAGCTGCATCAGCACATCTTCCGCCGGTGGGGGTTCCTGATCTGCAACATCGATACCCGCCCCTGCAATCTGTCCGGCCTCTAACGCATCGCGCAGCGCGGGCAGGTCGATCAGCCCGCCGCGTCCGGTATTCACGATAACGGGTTTGCGGGCCATCTTCCCGAAAGCTGTTGCCCCCAGCAGGCCGCGGGTGTCCTCTGTGAGCGGACAATGCAGCGAGATCACATCCGCGCGGGCCAGCATTTCGTCAAAGGGCAGGCGCCCGTCTTCTGCCGCCTGTGCCTCTAGCTGTCCGAGGCGGGCGGCAAAACAGACCTGCATCCCGAAGGCTTCGGCCAGCTTGGCCACCTTGCGGCCGATCTGCCCGCGCCCGACAATGCCCATTACCCCTCCTGCGAGATCCCGGATCGGGTGATCGAAAAAGCAGAACTGGCCGCTTTCCTGCCAGCGCCCTGCCTCGACATCGCGGGCATAGGGCAGAAGGTTGCGCCGCAGGGCCAGAAGCAGCGCCATCACATGTTCGGGCACCGTATTCACCGAATAGCCGCGGATATTGCACACGGTCACGCCGCGCGCCTTTGCCGCCGCCAGATCCACCCCGTCAAAGCCTGTTGCGGCAATCGCGACCAGCCGCAGCTGCGGGCAGGCCTGCAATATGGCGTCGGTGATCCTGACCTTGTTGGTGATTACCACTTCGGCCCCCTGCAACCGTGCGGCCACCTGATCGGGGCGGGTGCTGTCATATTGTACCCAGTCGATCCGGCCTGCAGGCTGCGGCACGGGGATATGCGGGGCAATGGTGGCACGGTCCAGAAAGACGATGCGGGTCATGGCAAGCTCCTGTCAGGGGTGGGGGCGGTCAGGCGCAGGCGCTGCCCGCCCAGATCACGGAACGCGCGCTGGCGGCAGGTCAGGACAAGGATCTGCAGATCCCCCGCCTGCCGGTTCAGCGCATCGAACATTTTCTCGATCCGGTCGTCATCGGTATAGACCAGCGCATCGTCCAGAATGATCGGCGCGATACGGCCCGCATCCTGCAAGAGCCGCGCAAAAGCCAGCCGGACCATCAGCGCGATCTGTTCCTGCGTGCCGCCGGAGAGGATCTCGACAGGCTCGGCCTGTCCGTCGCGGATCAGGGCCTCGGGCAGAAGCTTTTCCGAGGTCCATTGCAGGTCGGCTTCGGGCCAGAGCAGGCCCAACAGCGGGCGAAGCGCTGTGGCAATGGGGGTGAAATACTGCTCGCGCGCGGCATTGCGGGCATGGGTCAGCGCGTCCTCAAGCCGGATCAGAACGGCCACCTCATGGTCGAGCCGTGTCTGGGTGGCTCTGGCCGCCTCCAGCGCCTCCTGCGTGTCGCGCAGGGTTTCCTCGATGGCCTGCCCGTTGGCGGCCAGAATGCGTTCATCCAGCCGCGCCAGCTCTGTCTGCAGGGCGATGGTCTCGCTGCGGGCGGCGTCCATCACCGATTGCGCGCGGCTAAAGGCGGCTTCGGCGGCGGCCAGATCGGGGGCCTTGCGGGCCAGTTCCTCCAGCAATGCACGGCTGGCCTGTAAACGGTCACGCCCGCGCGCCAGGTCGGCGGCCAGATCGTCTTCCTCGCCCAGTTGTGCGATCTCGTCACAGGCCATGCGGGCGCGGGTCAGCCGGTCTGTGGCGGCCTCCAGCGCCTGTTTGAGACCACCGGCCTCCAGCCGTGCCTCCAGCGCCATATCCTGTGCCTGCGCGGCCAATGGTCCCAGCCGCGCGACCTCGGCCTGTGCGGCCTCCAGCGTGGTCTGCGTCTGGGCCGGAGGCGGCAGGTCCGGCATGTCCAGTGGCGCGGGGATCTGCGCATGATCGCGGCGCAGTGCCTCGATGCCCTTGGGGGCCAGAATGGCCAGTTCGGCCTGTGCGTCGCGTGCACGGGCTGCGGCCTCGCGGTGGCGTTGGGCCGAGGCCCGCGCCTGTGCCAGATCGGGCATCGCCACCCGCGCCAGAGCCTGTGCCAGCCGGTCTTCGGCCAGTGCCACGGCCCCGCTGTCATGCCGCGCTCCCGGATCGATATGCAGCACGCCCAGACCCGGCAGGGTGAGTTCGGTCTGGGCCCATAGCGCGGCAGGCACCGGCCCGAGCGCCACCCCGTCCAGCCGCACCTCCTGCGCGCCGCTGGCATGGAAGGCGATCTGCACAGCCCCCGCCTCGCGCAGCCTGCGCTCGGTGGCGACCGCGCGGGCCAGTGTCTCCAGCGTGTCAAGCTGTTCGGGCGTCAGGCACAGGCTGGCCTCGGCGCGCGCTTCCTCATGGTTCTTGCGGGCAGCTTCGGCCTGCGTGATGCGCAGCGCCAGCTCGGCCTTGCGGGCCGCCCCCTGTCGGGCCGCCTCGGCGAGGCTGGCACGACGATGCAGATCGGCCTGCTGCTGTTCGCTCTGGCGCGCGGTTTGCAGGGCCTCTTGCAGGGTTGCGGCATGGGCCAGCGCCGCGCCTTCGGCGGTCTGTGCCGCTGCAAGGCGCGGGGTCACCCCGCCAATGGCCGTTCGGGCGGCGTTCAGTTCGGTTTTGGCCCGCTGGACCTGTTTCAGCCGCTCCCCGGCGCGTGACAGGGCCAGTTCGTCTGCCGCCACGACCTGTTCTGCATTGGTCATCTGTTCGGCATGACGCAGCGCCTTGGCGCGGGTCTCGCCCGCATGGGCCAGACGCGCCT
Organism: Thioclava sp. GXIMD4216; assembly: GCF_037949285.1. NCBI lineage: Bacteria > Pseudomonadati > Pseudomonadota > Alphaproteobacteria > Rhodobacterales > Paracoccaceae > Thioclava > Thioclava sp. GXIMD4216. The sequence goes on along the minus strand of NZ_CP149927.1, from coordinate 4,799 downwards.
GACGGGCCTGATGTTCTTCGGGATCTTCCAGATCGGCCAGCGATTTCCGGTGCCGCTTGCGGGTTTCCAGATCACGATGCAGCGCGTGGACACGGGCCTGCTGTTCGGTCTCGTCGCGCTCGAGCCCCGCGATCCGGTCGATCACCTCCTGCAGGGGGCCGTTCTTACGGGGCCTGCGATTGGGCGTTACATATTGCTCAAGTTCCGCTTTCACCCGTGCCAGCGCCATATCCATCCGGCGTCCGCCCGTCATCGCCTCGACCTCTTCGGTCACGCTCGACATCAGATCACGCCGCGCCTCCAGCGCCGCCTCGTTTTCGGCCTTCACCGGGCCTTCCAGCTCGGTCATGCCCTGCCGGACCCAGATCAGACCGGCGGGGCCGCCCTCGGAGGTGCCCAGAACCCGCGCGATCCAGTCCTCTGCGGCATCCGATTGCGCGATCACCCGCCCGTTCTGGCGCACCTCGGCCATAGGCTTGGCAAACCAGCGCTTGGCCAGCGTGAACCGGCCCTGTTCCGTCTCGATCTCGGCCTGCACTTCGGGGGCACCGCCAGAATAGGGCCGCAAGGACGAGACGGCCTTGTTCTTGGAGCTGTGGCGCTCGAAGAATAGCGCCCTGAGCGCGTCGAACAGGGTCGATTTGCCGTGCTCGTTGGGTTCTGAAAGGACGTTGAGGCCGTCGCCGATGCCGCATAGCTCGACCGGATCGGTAAAGCGGCGGACATTGTCCAGCCGGATGGCGCGCAGCTTCATGGGGTGTCCTCGCGCATATAGGCATAAAGCCGTGCCAGCGCATCGCCTGCCACCAGACGCGCGGCCTGATCCAGACGCTCGTCCCCGAATTCGGTGCGCAGCGTTTCGGCGGCATGGCGCAAGGCTCCGCCATGATCGATATCATCAAGATCTTCGGCGGCATATTGCACCGACAGGCCTGTATCCCGCAGTCGGAAATACGCGAAATCAGGGGCCTGCGCCTTGGCGGCTTCCTGCAGGGCGAACTGCCCGGGCAGGGTGGTCCAGCCGGTGGCGTTCAGCCGCATCAGGATATCGCGGCGTCCGGTGGCGGGCAGGACCTGCTGGAGTGCCTCGGCACTGTCTTGCAAAGGCGTCAGATCCAGCGCCAGATCCTGCCACAGGAACTGCCCTGTCTCGATCTCCTCGACCTGCGGCAGATCGCCCAAAGTCACGGAAAGGCACAGCCCGCGCCGGTTATGCTTGAAGCGGTCCTGTTCGGGGGTGCCGCTATAATGGGTGCGCGCGCTGACCGCCATCCGCCCGTGCCAGTCGCCAAGCGCCAGATAGTCCAGCCCCGCGCGTATGTCACGGTCGGGCGCGATGGTCCCTCCCCCTTCGGTGAAATCGGTGATCCCGCCATGCGCCAGCCCCACACGCCGCGCGCCTTCGGGCGTGACCATATCGGAGAGCCCTACGGACGGGTCATCGGCCTGCGCCCGCCAGCGGATCGGCGCGGGCAGCAGGAAGACCCCTGCGGTCATCTCTTGCGGGGTGCTTTCGGTCAGCGCGCGCAGATTGGCGGGGGCCTCGCGGGTCAGGCTTTCCCAAAGCGGTTCGGCCTCGCGCAGGTTGTCATGGTTGCCGGGCAAAAGCCACCAGGTGATATCCTGCGCTTCCTGCATTGCCCCCACCGCCTGACGCAGCAGCGCCGCCGAAGGGGTGGGGGTGTCGAAGGTATCGCCGGCCAAAAGCACGTCCCTCGCACCTTGCGCGCGCGCGGCCTGCGCCAGATTGACCAGACTGTTATGGCGGGCTTCCATCAGCCGCCCCCGGAGATTCGTATCCTGTCCCTCGGGCAGATTGGCAAAGCGACGGCCGATATGAAGATCTGATGCGTGGATAAAACGGAATGTCATAGGCTCTGGTGGCAAAGAAGAAAAACGATCTGACTGCGGATGATCTGACAGATCATCGTGATCGAAGACAAGGGGGTCGGCGGATATTGTTCGCATACCGCGTGCAGATATCCCAGTAAAACAGGCGGAAATCGCGGGAATACGCTTGAATATCGGTCAAAGTTTCTATCTATCCCTGCGCATCCTTTACCAACCGTTCAAACCGTATGGACCCGAGTAAGATGAGCATATCAGACGATCTTTCCCCCTCGGGTGCCGCCGCGGGCCAAGGGGCCGCGATCCGTTTCGAGGCGGTCAGCAAATCTTACTCCAAGCCGGGTGGGGGTCGGTTCGATGCGCTGTCGGAGGTGTCTCTGGATGTGACGCCGGGGACGATCACCGGCATCATCGGGCGGTCAGGCGCGGGGAAATCGACGCTTCTGCGGATGGTCAACGGGCTTGAGGTGCCGAGCTCGGGGCGGGTGATCGTGGCGGGCCATGATGTGGGGGCGGCCCGCGGGGGCGCGCTGCGCACGATCCGTCGCGATGTCGGCATGATCTTCCAGCATTTCAACCTTCTGGCCTCGCGCACGGTGCGCGACAATATCGCGCTGCCTCTCGAGGTGGCGGGGGTGCCCAAGGCCCAGATCAAGCCGCGCGTGGCCGAGCTGATCGAGCGCGTGGGTCTGGGCGTGCAGGCCGACCGCTATCCGGCCGAGCTGTCGGGCGGGCAGAAGCAGCGCGTGGGGATCGCGCGGGCGCTGGCCACCAACCCGAAGGTTCTGCTGTCGGATGAGGCGACCTCGGCGCTGGACCCCGAGACCACCCAGACCGTTCTGCAGCTTCTGCGCGATATCAACCGCGATCTGGGGCTGACCGTTCTGCTGATCACCCATGAGATGGCCGTGGTGCGCGATATCGCCAGCCATGTGGCGGTGATCGATGGCGGCAGGATCGTCGAGGCGGGGGAGACCTATGATGTCTTCGTGCGGCCCCAGCATCCCACGACCCGCAGCTTCCTGTCGGGGGTGACCGGCGTGACGCTGCCCGATTTCGTGGCCTCCCGTTTGCACGAAACCGCGGGCAGTGAAGAGGTGATCCGCGTGACCTTTGCGGGCCAACATGCGACCGACCCGATGCTGGCGCTTCTGGGGCGCGATCTTGGCGTCTCGGTCAATATCCTTGCGGGCGCGGTCGAGGAAATCAGCGGGCGGCCTTTCGGTAATCTGCTGGTCTCGCTGCCTGCCCAACGCGGGGCCGAGGCGCGGGCTTACCTAGAGCGCCACAATCTGACGACGGAGGTTCTGGGCTATGTCGGCTAACCTTATCCACCTGCTGATCGAGGCCACCGGCCAGACGCTCTATATGGTGGCGATCTCGGCGCTTCTGGGCACTGTTTTCGGGCTGCCCTTGGGAACCTTCCTTGCCTGCTCGCAAAAGGGCGAACTGCTTTCGGCGCCTTTGGTCAATAAGGTGTTGGGGCTGGTGGTGAATGCCACGCGCTCGGTGCCTTTCATCATTCTGGTGGTGGCGATCATCCCCTTCACCCGTTTCATCGCAGGCACCTCTATCGGCACTACGGCGGCGATTGTGCCGCTGACGATCGCGGCGGTGCCTTTCATCGCGCGGTTGATCGAAAACGCCATCCGCGAGGTCGATGGCGGGCTGATCGAGGCCGCTCGGTCGATGGGCGCCACGCCCATGCAGATCATCCGCAAGGTGCTGATCCCCGAGGCCGCCCCTTCCATCACGCTGGGGCTGACGCTCGCGGTCGTGTCGCTGATTGGCTATTCGGCCATGGTGGGCGCGGTCGGCGGCGAAGGCTTGGGTGATCTGGGCATCCGCTATGGCTATCAGCGCTTCATGCCCGAGGTCATGCTGGCGGTGGTCGTCATTCTCATTGTGCTCGTGCAGCTGGTCCAGTCGATTGGCGAATGGATTGCCGCACGGGTGGATAAACGCGCGCCGAAAAGCCGCGGACAATAATCTCAGTTAAGGAGCCTTCTCATGCTGCGTATTCTTACCCTCACCTCTGTGCTGGCGCTTTCGGCGGCGGCTGCCATGGCCGAAGAGATCAAGGTTGGTGTCTCGCCGGGCGAACATGCCGAGATCATGGAAGAGGTCAAAAAGGTCGCCGAGCCGCTGGGCCTTGATATCGATATCGTCGAATTCTCGGATTACGTCGTGCCGAACCAGGCGCTGGCCGATGGCGATATTCAGGCGAATTCTTTCCAGCACAAGCCCTATCTGGACAACCAGATCAAGGATCGCGGGTTCGATCTGGTGCCGGTGGCCGATACGATCACCACGCCGATGGGCGTCTATTCCGACAAGATCAAGGATATGAAAGATCTGGCGGATGGCGCGAAAGTCGCGATCCCGAACGATCCGACCAATGGCGGCCGCGCGCTCTTGCTTTTGCAGGATCTCGGACTGATCAAACTGGCCGATGGCACGGGTCTTGTGCCCTCGACGCTGGATGTGGTGGAAAACCCCAAGAAGCTCTCCTTCCTTGAACTGGACGCCGCCCAGCTGCCGCGCTCGCTGGCCGATACCGATATCGCGATCATCAACACCAATTACGCGATTGCCTCGGGTCTGAACCCCAAGACGGATTCCATTGCGATGGAAAAAGCCGATAGCCCCTATGTGAATATCATCGTGGTGCGTAAGGGCGATGAGGATCAGCCTTGGGTAAAAACGCTGATCAAAGCCTATCATTCGGATGAGGTGAAGAAATTCATCCAAGACAGCTATCACGGTACGGTTCTGACCGCGTGGTAATCAAACAGGCCGGGGGAGACCCCGGTCTTTTTATGTGGCCTTTTTTATGGGGCATCCAGCCCGAACCCGCCCATATCCGAGATATGGTCAAAGCTCCCGCCGGTAAACACGGCCGTGAGCGTGCCGGAATAGGATGCGGGAAGCGGCAACAGCCCGCGCCGTAG